>DGQJ01000175.1:0-1349 GCA_002389705.1 Bacteroidales bacterium UBA4417 | reverse complement strand
ATAAAATTTATGAATTGGCCAATAAATACAACGCCATGATTATGGTTGACGAATCGCATTCGGCAGGAGTTGTAGGCAAAACCGGGCGTGGAGTTACCGAACAGTTTAACCTGAAAGGTAAAATTGAAATTATTACCGGCACCCTGGGAAAAGCTTTTGGAGGCGCCATAGGCGGATTTACCACCGGTAAAAAAGAAATTATCGATATGCTTCGCCAGCGTTCGCGCCCATACCTGTTCAGCAATTCCATCCCACCGATGGTAGCTGCTGCCGGCATTAAAATGATTGATATGATGAGCGAAACCAACGAACTGCAGGATAAGTTGCACGAAAACACCGCTTATTTTGTTGAAAAAATGCTTGCCGCCGGTTTCGATATCAAACCAACCCAGAGCGCCATTTGCGCGGTAATGCTTTACGATGCAAAACTGAGCCAGGAAATGGCTGCCCGGCTGCTGGATGAAGGTATTTATGTGATCGGATTCTATTACCCGGTTGTGCCCAAAGACAAAGCGCGGATAAGGGTACAGATTTCGGCAGCGCACGAACGCGCACACCTCGACAAATGTATTGCCGCCTTTACCAAAGTGGGTAAAGAACTTGGCGTTATCAAAAAACAGGAAGGTGGCTGTGGTTGCGGATGCGGATGCAACTAAACAGATTAAATTAAACGCAAAAGGGCAGCCCGTGGGCTGCCCTTTTTGCTTAATGGAAACACTAAAGTTTTTTAATTTTAATATTCCGGTACCACACATCATCCCCGTGATCCTGCAGGCCAATATGGCCTTCGGTAGCCGGATCAACAAAATTGGCAAAGTCTTTAAATTTGCTATTGGCACACATTTTTTTCCAGTCATCGGTCCAAAGGTGGAATTCAAGCACGTTTACCCCATTCTGGTTAAAAATTACGGTGCCTTTGTAAACCGTTATTTTCACTTTGTTCCATTCGCCAACTGGTTTAGCATTTTGNNACTCCCAGTTTAGCGTCCGGATGCTTGATATTATCAAGCACCTGCATTTCGGGGGCGCTTTTCCAGATAGGTTCGCCTGGGATTTCCTGTGCAAGGATAAAAATTCCGCTGTTACCTCCTTCCGAGATTTTCCATTCGAGGTTCAACTCAAAATTTTTAAACTTCTCTTTGGTAATAATATCACCCCCCTGGCCAGCTTCGCCTTTACCAGATCCGATACAACGAATGGCGTTATCTTCAATTACCCAGCCTTTAGGAAAATCTGTTTTCCCGTAGCCGCGCCACTGGTCGGTTGTTTTCCCGTCGAAAAGCAGTAACCAGCCCTCTTCCTTTTCAGTTTTCGAAAGTGTATTAACTTCCGTTTTTTTAGATGATTTA
>DGQJ01000084.1 GCA_002389705.1 Bacteroidales bacterium UBA4417 | reverse complement strand
ACCCGATAAATCGATAACTGAGATTTTATGAACGTCATTCAGCCCGTTAACCTTGATAAACCCACTGGTAGGATTCGGAAAAACATTAATCTGATCCTGTTGAGGCGATGCTGTTGAGGTGTATGTTTTTGGTGTTGATTCAAAAGTGACTTTAAATTTACCCCCTTGATTAGCAGCAATATTTAAGGTACGTGTAGCTGCATTAAAATTTGTAAAAGCTGTTCCATCCAGTGTTACCGAGGTAATTTGTAAAAGATTATCTTCCATCGGAATTGGATTGAGCGATATAGTACGGGCTTCGCCGGTTGGTTCAAATTTGTAATATAAACTTGCCGGTTGGTGCAGGTAATACAGACTACTGTATAAATACCCGTAATAGCCCATTTCTATGGAGTGGTACGATGCTTTGAAGTCGTCTCCCTTACTGGAATTTCTAACCGTTGTGCCGGCAGGATCTGTCTGGCTGAAAATTTCACCGTTTACTTTATCCACTAAATGGTTCATAAAAAAATCCATTGACTCATCGGCCATTTGCAAGTAAATGGGATTACGAGTTATGTAATAGTTGATCATTGGCCCGGTAAAACCTTGTTCTACTGTCCAGTAATCCTTGCTGTTATCATTGTTGTTAGCTAGGTTTTGCAGGCCGGTAGATACACTTATAGCATTAAAAGGACCACCGTTAACATGATCCCAAATTGCGGATGCGCCGTTTTTATAGTTCCATGCTTCGTTTAAAATTTTTATTGCTGCATCTTTATATTGTGTTTTATTTGTGTCGCAAAGGTAGGCGCGGCCTAAAACCCAGGCCGTTTTGATAAAGTGGCCGATACTCCCTCCTGATGATAATACAGGCACCCAATTGGCATCAAAATCTTCGGGGTATAAAGCCTTCACCTGCGGATTATTCATGGTGGGAATAAAATGTTCAGTAATGTTATCTGCCAATTCCAAAAGCCGGGTTTTATATTCAGGATTTTGAGTCACCAGGTAACTCAATTCGGCATTGGTGGTAATGGCATCAACTGTTGGAGTAAAACCCTTTCCCCTTTTGTTCGACCAGTTTAAATCTGTATCAGAATAATATCCTTCGTACCCTGATCGCGAATCCCACATATTTGTATTTAAGGCATCAATTCCTTGGTCCATCCAGCTTTTTATACCGGCATCGCGTGTTGCTTCGTAATTGGCTATAATGCCAACCAGTGCATAATGTTGCTGGAAACCCCATTTCCCTGTATTCGGGTTCCACCATTGACCGTCGTCTAACAAGCCATCCGCTTTAGCAAAACAGTACCACCCACCATACGTTTGATCCCAGCCATACTTTGTTAAAAAGTCCAGGGCGCTTTTGGCGTACTTCAAATACTTTTCGTCGCCTGTGAGCATAAAAGCCCGGCTAAAACCATAACCCTGACGGGTTTGCGAAATGAGCGACTTTCTGTAATAGGTAGCATTTGTGTGTACATCCCTGCTAGTTAAAACATTACCGACCTTATCAACATTTGAGTAAAAACCTCCGTTAACAGAGTCATACGCATGTTCGATCCAGAATTTAGCATTGCTTTTTACATACTCAATATTGAGATCCGGATTTAAAATATGGTCGCTTTTTACTACATATTGCGCATTAATTTCAAAACAGTTGAGAAACAAGAAAGCGAGAATCAGGAGTAAAGTTTTTTTCATGTAGACAGTATTTGATTTACGTTAGATTTAGAATTTTCCTTCAGGCATAACTTTCAATACAACAATGCTTTGGTCACTAAATTGTTGTGTTTCAACATGAGTTTCAGATTATAATTCTTTTCTGATGAGATTCAGTTACAAATTTATCTTTTATGGAAGCCTGAAAACGATTCTGAAAACATTTGCAGAGACCAAACACACAAACATTAAAATATATTTATCACATAATCAATCAGATGTATTATTCAACGCGTGCATAAGGACAAGAGATAGTTACAAGAAGTCAAAATTTATTTGATTCCCTGTCGGAGTATCGCGATTGGATTTTTTACTTCCGCACGTAAAAAGGAGAAGACAATTTTGAAAAACCTGTTTAGACTTTGAAATGATACTATTTCAGTAACTGCAATCAAATGAACAAGTTAGTTTCTTAGTAACTGATAGCGTTTTTAAAATTTCTACACTTTGAAAATGATACAATTAAACAAACCTTCGTAAACGAGGCACCTGAAAATTTAAAAAGGTATCATCTGGTAAAACAATAATCCTTTTTTCATGTCAATGCTCAGAGCATTGACATGAAAAAAGGATCAACTACATTGTTTGATATTACATACATTTCAATATTTTTCATAAACACCCATACCAAATAATGCAAAATCATATTTTACAGGGTCTTTATTATCAAGTCTTCTAAGCACTATATCAAGTTCCTGAACGGCTTTAGCATCGTTTTGTTTACGATTGAGAAGACCAAGCTTTCGCGCTACATTGCCAGAATGTACATCCAGCGGACAGGATAAAATTGCTGGCGATATATGCTTCCATATTCCGAAATCTATACCTGCATCATCCTTACGCACCATCCACCGGAGAAACATATTGATTTTTTTTGCTGCCGAACCACTAAATGGGTCCGGTATATGTTTCTGTGTTCTAATAGGATGTGGAATAGAAAAGAACTCTTTATTTAGGTAATGGATGGCCGGTTGAATAGAACTATTAGTTTTATATTCATTAAATATACCTTCTAACCCGTTTCTGTTTTGATACAAATATTTTAATGCTTCTATAAAAACAAGAAAGTCTGTGGAATTAAATGTACGATGAACAAACCCATCAATTTTCTTTAGATCCTCATCGGTATGATTCATGATGAAATCATATGGCGAATTCTCCAAGAGTTCCATCATACGCTTCGCACTTTTAAGAATGGAAACCCGATTTCCCCACGAAATTGTAGCTGCCAAAAAGCCCGAAATTTCTATATCTTCCTTTTTATTGTACATGTGGGGTATAAGTACAGGGTCTAACATTATAAAGTCGGGTGTATTATACCTGTGTACCTTTTCATCCAGAAAATCTCTAAGTTCATCAAGGTTTAATTCCATTTGACTATCTTTATGCGTCGCAAAATTACTGATAACAACTAAATTAATTTGCTAACTGTTTTAACTTGTTCCTTCGCTGGATGGTACGCCACGACAACAGCAAGGTAGATTTCGGTCTCTGGAAAAATTTCAGCACTGCTTACCTTATGTGCCCGCTCGACCTGCATTCGGGAAAAGTTGCCCGGGCGCTTGGGCTGTTGCAACTCAAAAACGACGACTGGCAGTCCGTTGAAGAACTCACTGCAAACCTGCGCAACTTCGATCCGGTTGATCCTGTAAAATATGATTTCGCACTTTTTGGAAGTGGTATTAATGAAAATATTCGGTTCTGATTTAACTCAATCCCTATGCAAATAAAAGACATTCAAAATCACATTAACAATAAAAAGGCGGTTCTGGTTTACTTTTACAACGATAACTGTGCGCCCTGTACCATCCTCAGACCCAAGGTAAAAGAGCTGGTCGAAACAGAGTTCCCGAAAATGGACTTCATCCTGGTACATGCCGAAAAAGCACCCGAAACCTCGGCACATTTTGGCATATTCGCAGCCCCTACCCTGCTGGTATTTTTTGAAGGAAAAGAGTATATAAGGGAAAGTAAAAATATTTCAATCAGCGAGTTGCAAATAAAAATAGAAAGGTATTACAACATGGTTTTTTAATATGATTTTTTTAATAATTCCTGAGCCTGAAATATTATAAAATATCTTAAAACCCGTGGTTTGCCTGAGGGCGATTGAACATATCCTATCAGGCTTTGTTTCCTGTTCAATGATCTTTAAAATTAATTAAACGAAAATAAAAACTACGAATATGAAAACCCTGCTCATTGCTTTATCCTTACTTATTTCCGGCGCTATGGCCAATGCACAGAAAATAAATTTTTATAGCTTCAAAACTAAAACCATTGATGGTAAAACCTTCGACCTGGCCAGCCTGAAAGGGAAAAAAGTACTGGTTGTTAATACAGCCTCCAAATGTGGACTAACCCCTCAATATAAAGATTTGCAGGAGTTGTACCTGAAATATGGTGGCGATAAATTTGTAATTATCGGATTTCCTGCCAATAATTTCATGAGCCAGGAACCAGGGTCAAATGCCGAGATTAAACAATTTTGTACCGAAAAATACGATGTCACTTTCCCTATGATGGAGAAAATTTCGGTGAAAGGCGACGACATTGATCCTATTTATAAATGGCTGACAAACAAATCGCAGAATGGAAAAATGGATGCTGAAGTCAGCTGGAATTTTCAAAAATTTATGATTGATGAACAAGGCAACCTGGTTGATATGGTTCCACCGAAAACAAAGCCCAATGATGAAAAAATCATAAAGTGGATCACAGGCAAATAACACATTAATTTTGAGCAAATTAGAATCAAAACCGGATCAGCATGCGTTGTTTCCGGTTTTTGTTTTATTTCTTCGCACCAAATACAAAATCCGAACCGGGCCAAAATTGAAAACCATGCCTGCTTCTGGCTTTAATGTTGTAACCACTTCGCAGTACCTGCGGGATTGCATATTTAAAGTTAAAACAGTTGAACACCCTGAACTAACTTTCGACCATACAAATCAAAGTAGTTCTGCCTCACGGTCACCTGTAAACCGGCTAATGTCGACCAACGCATCAAAATAATAATACCGTATCGAAAATAATGCATATTTTTATTGTTCAGTTTTAATCCAGTTATAATTCTATGAATAATTTCAGCCAAACATCAACCGCAAAGCAACTTATGCGTGCTTTTACCATCGAAACACAGATGATTCAGAAATACCTCTGGTTTGCCAAAGTTGCTACCAAAGAGGGATACCAGCAGATAGCCGCAATTTTTACCGAAACTGCCGAGCAGAAAAAATCGCATGCCAAAACACTTTTCCGCTTCCTCGAAGGCTGCGAACTGGAAGTTAGTGTAACCTTTAAGGCTGAGCCAATAGGTACAACCCTCGAGAACCTGAAGGCTGCGTATGAAGCTGAAAAAGAACAACATGAAACCCTTTTTGCGGAATATGAGCAAACCGCCTGGAGTGAAGAATTCAAGCAAATTGCTACGAAACTGAAACTTTTCAGGCAGATCAAGAAATTTTATGCCCAGCGATTCGAAGCATTGGCTGCCAACATTGAGAACGGCACCGTTTTTAAAAAGGATAAGAAGGTGAAATGGATTTGCCGTAAATGCGGGCTGATATACGAAAGTGATCGTGCCCTTAAAAACTGCCCGGGCTGCGAACACCCACAGGCCTATTTCGAAATACTGGCAGAGAATTATTAAAATCGGTCAACATCAAACAACATTCTTTGTTATAACTAAAACCTGAATAAAATCTCCAAAACGCATGTCGGTTAAAACGATTCAAAAACTACCCCAGACACAAATACCTGCCTTTAATAAAGATGAAGTTTTAAAAGATTATCGCATCGCAAACGAGAGCCGCCAGGCCAGTTTGTTGGGGCGCCGTGAAGTGCTTACCGGCAAAGGCAAATTCGGAATCTTCGGGGATGGAAAAGAAGTGGCACAACTGGCCATGGCCCGCGTTTTTCGCAATGGGGACTGGCGTTCGGGTTATTACCGCGACCAGACTTTTATGTTTGCAGCAGGGCTGATGAGAATTGAGGAGTTTTTTGCCCAGATTTATGGAGATACAGATGCAACTTTTAACCCGATGAATGCCGGCAGGCTCATGGGAAATCATTTCTCGACCCGAAACCAGGATGAAAACGGGAAATGGCTGAACCTCATGGAGCAAAAAAACTCCTCGGCTGATATCTCGCCTACTGCCGGCCAGATGCCGCGGCTGTTGGGCCTGGCGCTAACTTCCAAATTAATCAGGACAAATCCTGAACTTGCACACCTATCTTCGCTTTCGTCGGATGGAAACGAAGTGGCATTTGGCACCATAGGCGATGCCAGTACCAGTGAAGGCCATTTCTGGGAAACCATTAATGCTGCAGGCGTTTTGCAGGTACCTATGGCTGTTTCGGTGTGGGACGATGGCTTTGGCATTTCGGTACCTAATCATCTTCAAACCACAAAATCAAGTATTTCGGAAGTTCTGAAAGGGTTCGAAAAAACGCACGACAAGGAAGGATTCCTGATTTATACCGCCAAAGGTTGGGATTATGCAGCGCTTTGCAGCATGTATGAAGAAGGCATTGCAATTTGCCGCGAAAAGCATATACCTGTACTTTTTCATATCACCGAAGTAACCCAGCCGCTCGGGCACAGCACCTCCGGATCGCATGAGCGATACAAAACCCCTGAAAGGCTTGCCTGGGAAAAAGAATTTGATTGCATACGCCAGATGCGAAACTGGATTATTGCTGAAAGCATTGCTTCACATGAAGAACTTGATCATATTGAAAAAGAAGCCATTGAAAGGGTAAAGCAAGCAAAAAAAGCAGCCTGGAACAATTACCAGAAACCACTGAACCAGCTTCGGGACGAATTTCTGCGCATCGCTGACGTTACAACCTGTAATTGTGCCAAAACGGCCAAAATTAACGCGATTAAACAAGACCTGCGGCAGGTAGCTGAGCCTATCCGCAAAGACATCATGTCGTCAGCAAAAAAAATACTGCGGCTGATCTGTGATTCATGCAGCAATCCTTCGAACTCATTAAAAATAAACGTTTCTAACTGGCTCGAAGCAGAACTTGCCAAAAGTTACAAAAGATTTAACTCTTACCTGTATAGCGAATCCGACGAATGTGCATTAAAAGTTCAGCCTGTAGCGCCCGTGTATGACGAAAATACACTGCTTGTGCCCGGTCGTGAAATCCTTCGCGACAACTGGGATTACCAGATGGCCCGAAACGAAAAAATACTCATTTTCGGAGAAGATGTAGGCAAAATCGGCGGTGTGAACCAAACCTATGAAGGCCTGCAGGCCAAATATGGGGATAAACGCATTTTCGATACAGCCATTCGCGAAACCACCATCATTGGCCAGGGCATAGGCCTTGCGCTGCGCGGACTTCGACCGGTTGCAGAAATTCAGTATTTCGATTACCTGCTTTATGGTTTGCAGGTGATGAGCGACGACCTGGCTACCCTGCAATACCGCACCTGCGGCGGACAAAAAGCCCCGCTTATCATCACCACAAGAGGGCACAGGCTGGAGGGCATCTGGCATTCGGGTTCGCCGCTGAGCATGGTAATAAACAGCATTAGGGGTATTTATGTGCTGGTTCCCAGGGATATGACCCGCGCTGCAGGGTTTTATAATACGATGCTGCATTCCGATGAGCCAGCTTTGATTATTGAGCCACTCAACGGTTATCGCCTCCGAGAAAAGAAACCTTCGAACATAGGCGAGTTCCGCATTCCGGTGGGTGTACCGGAAATTATTGAGCCTGGCACCGATGTTACATTGGTTACTTATGGTTCCTGCGTTCGCATTGCACAGGATGCCGTGGCACAGCTGATCGACTTCAAAATATCGGTTGAACTGATTGACGTGCAATCGCTTGAGCCTTTCGATATCCATCATATGATAACCGAATCGTTGAAAAAGACCAATAAAATTGTGTTTTTCGATGAGGATGTACCCGGCGGTGCAACCGCTTATATGATGCAAAAAGTACTCGAAGAACAGAATGGGTTCAGGTACCTGGATGCCGAGCCCAAAACTGTTACCGCCCAGGCACACCGGGCCGCCTATGGCACCGATGGAGACTATTTCTCCAATCCCAATGCAGAGGATGTTTTCGACTGCATTTATAACCTGATGCATGATTATAACCCACAGAAATACCCGAAAATTTTCTGACGTTTTCGTCTAATTTAATATTTCCTGGCCATGAAGACATTTACCATTGGAATTGTATTCATAATTGCACTGTTTCTGCAATCAGCAACCACCGCTTTTGCCCAGAACAAGATTGAAGAAGATTATGAAATGAAGCAATATTTCATGGTTTTTCTCACAACCGGTCCCAACCGTACCCATGATAGCTTAACCAGGGCTAAAATTCAGGAAGGGCACCTGGCCAACATCACCCGCCTGTTTAATGAAAAGAAGATTGTGCTTGCCGGTCCATTTCTCGACAAAGGCACCTACCAGGGTATATTTATTTTTGATGTTGCCACTGAAAATGAGGTAAAAGACCTGCTGCAAACCGATNNGGAAATATCGTGATAAAGCGGTCAACAAATTAAAATCCACATTCCTTTTGCAGACTTTTGGTTATGCGAACCGGTAATAACCAGGTTTAACGGCTAATTATGTCTTGATATAAGTTAAGTCGCATGCTTTCACCGCAAAAGTCTTCGGCATTTATCACAAGTATAATGCAGCACAGCTAAAAAAGAATTTGGTACAGTAGTTTACATGTAAAAAGGGATTGAATAACTTCTGCAATGGAGGGCCATTTTTCCGGATGGAAAAGCAATCATTTAACAAGCCTTCCCAGATGTCCTCGGGAGGGCAATGAAATACGGGAACATGAATAAAGAGTATATTTGCTCAGATTCTTTTGACTTCTGCAGTCGGAATCAAATAAATACTCCTTTGATTTTCACATCTGATTATGAAAAACAGAAATACCATTCAAAATAAGTCAGCTTTGATTTCCCTTGTTAAAGAATACCTGAACAGTAATAAATGGTACTACCTGTTTGTGCTGATAGCGACACTTAGTTTTTCGATATTTATTTCGCCGGCCGATTTTTTAAACAACCCGATCAGCAACGGTAAAGATTTTATCATCATCCTCTCGCACTGGCTGGTTGTTCTGATTGCTACCCTGGGTTTTATCTATCTGATATCAATCAACAAGTATGTGTTTGCAATGATATTTCCAATCTTTATACTGTTAAATTCGGTGCTGGCATTTTTCAGGTATACCGCCAATGTATCATTAACGCCTATGCTGGTTGATGCCAGTCTGCACAACGATCTGCGATCGAGCCTCGACCTTGTTTCCGCAAAACTGATCTTATATATCATTTTAAACCTGGCTATTAGCGTTTTCCTAATCTACTATAGGTTTAAAAAGCTGAAACGCACTTTCCCTTTGCTACACATGGTTCAAAGTATTGCCATCATCATCCTGTTCACAACATTCATAAGTGGGTTTATAAGGCCCATATCAGAACGATTGCCCTATATCACTTACTTCGCAACCAAAAAGTATCTTGACGGAAGGGAGATTGTTCATAACATCCGACCATCCATCTCGGACGATGCAAAAACAACAGAAGACTCCCTGGTAGTAGTTCTGGTTATTGGTGAAGCACTGCGGCCCGATCACCTTTCGCTGAACGGGTACGAACGCGAAACCACGCCAATGCTCAGCAAAGCCGGGGTTATATCGCTGCCGAACATCTATTCGGAATATACCTATACCGATGCAAGCATTCCGTATATCCTAAGCAGGGCCGATTCGGCTCATCCGCAGCTGGCTTATACGGAACCATCATTTATTGGTTTTTTCAATACATGCGGCTTTTACACTACATGGATCGCCAACCAGGAACCGGCTAACAGTTTCATCTTTTTTATTAACGAATGCAAAAATGTGGTGTATGCCAACATGAGCAAAAACAATTATAATTTTGATCAGTGGCTAGATGAAAACATGCTTCCGCATTTGGATGAAAGCTTAAAAAATGAAAACCCTAAACAGCTTTTAATCCTTCACTCTATTGGCTCGCATTGGTGGTACAACTCACATTTTACAGATAAATTTGCCCGGTATAAACCCGTAATCCGGTCGAGGGTTATATCGTCGAATACGCCGCAGGAAATGATAAACTCGTACGATAACACGGTTTTGTATACCGATTATTTTGTTTCGGAAGTGATTTACCGGTTAAGAGACAAAAATGCAATCCTCATTTTTCAATCAGATCACGGAGAGTTGCTGGGTGAAAATGGGAAATGGCTACATGCCGCCGAAGGATTTCCGCTTCACCAGCCAGCTGTTTTTGTATGGATGTCAGAGATCTACAAAATTAAAAATCCTGAAAAACTTGAAATATTAAAGCAGAATGCGCATAAAAGGTATCGTTCGGATTTTCTTTTTAATTCTATCCTCGATGCAGCTAATATCAAGTCAGTAAACTTCGTGAAAGAGCGGAGCATTTTCAACAGGTAGCTCAGCCAGATGCTTCTGCACATCCAGTTGATGATGTCGCAAATATTCGTCTGCACTAATTCCTACATCAGTGTACCACATACATGCTGAAAATATACAGGAATGCCTGACCTGATTTGTAAGTAAAGATGAAAGCCACCCCGGCATCAGGAATGGCTTTCGAAAATCAGGGTTTATTACGTTAAAAATTGCTTACTTAAGCATCTAATTCTTAATCACTTTGTAGAACCTGGCACCATGCCTGTTCTCGATTCTCAAAATATAAATTCCCGGTTTAAATAAACTCATATTCAGATCGTAAGTTGCGGGCAGGGATTTGTTAAGCAGCACTTCTCCCAACATATTCGTGATCAAAACCTGGCTTTGATCATCGGCTGAGCGAAGATGCAACCAATCGCGCACCGGGTTAGGGTACACACGCTGATTCAGCACTTCGGCATCATCAAAACCAACATTTAAACAATTTTTCCCAACCTGGTACGAAATATATTTTGTTACTGCCATCCCACCCTCGAATGCAAATTTACAGGCATAACTGAGGGTTGCCCCGGGTGCAAGACCACTGAGGGTGGCTGAATATGTTTTTCCCGAAACCAGGGTCATAGGCAATTCTGAAAAGGGAGATTCTTTCCAAAGGTAAGCTACAACGCCATTCTTATTGTCGAGAAGCTCGAAGGTAACAATTACACTGGTTCCTATAGTTTCGTATGTGCATTTGTAACCGGTAGTAAAAGAGCCCTGAATGGCAGCTGTCGATGTTTCGGAACACCGCATAAGTGGCGCAATTGTAACTGCTACAGGTAGCGAAGTGGTTTGTGCCCCATCGTTATCGGTTGCAACTGCAGTGAGTGTATAATTGCCTGCAGCTGGATGCCATTCAACACTGAAAGGGCCCGACTGATCCGAACCTATAAGTACGTTATCCTGGTAAAAATCAACCTGTTGTACAGTCCCGTTAAAATCGCTCGCGCTGGCTGTGATAATAACTGTTTTCCCTTCAGTTGAGGTTGAGTTATCGGTAGGAGATACAATGGATACAATGGGAAATACGTTGGCAGTGCTGCTCACAACCACCCGAATTTCATCCTTGTCGCTGCGCAACTCCGGATTTGTAACCGTGAGTGTAAAGCTGTACACGCCTTCGGCTAACCCGCTGAGTGTTGGCTTAGACGAATATACATCAGAGAACTGTACCTCAATAGGCCCGAAATTTTGCGTCCATGCATAGGTAAGCGTTTTCAATGCTGATTCGATACTTTGCGATCCGTCAAGTTCAGTTGTATTTTGAGGCAGCACAACTACAAAATCATTGCCTGCTATTGCTGTCGGGTAGCTGAAAGAAAGGTCGCCCGAACGTGTGAATGTCATTTTGGCAAGGTTGAATTCGCCTGAGGAAAATGCGATACGCAATATATGAAGGCCCGGAACAAGCGGAATATCATTTACCGTTTTGGTAGCCCAAATATCCCATACTGTTGATGACGTTGATGGCACCTGTATATCAGCAGTTACTGCCTGTCCGTCGAGTTCGAGGTGAAACGGACCTCCACCAGCCTTATTTCCTGAAGCATACCTGAATGAAAGCGTGTACAAGCCAGCCTGCTCAATATTAACGGTATATTCGAGCCACTCACCTGCCTCCAGCCAACCTACGTATGCACCTTCGGTATTACTCAGGCTGGCATCAACATATTCATTGGTCCTGAAATTCCCCAAACTGGTTGTAGTAACGTCATTATAAGAAATATTCTGCCCTTTACCACCTTCAAAAATATCATATTTCCCTGCTTCAAGGGTTCCGGGGATGGCCCAGGCTGTTCCACCATAAGGCAACTGATCTCCAACCGTAACTTCAGCGCTGTTTGTTACCGTAAGCTTATCTCCATCATAC
The DNA here is from genome assembly GCA_002389705.1 of Bacteroidales bacterium UBA4417. Classification (GTDB taxonomy): domain Bacteria; phylum Bacteroidota; class Bacteroidia; order Bacteroidales; family UBA4417; genus UBA4417. The sequence goes on along the minus strand of DGQJ01000084.1, from coordinate 6,044 downwards.
ACTTTAGCGTAAAAACCATGAATGCCAGTTTGCAATTGTCCGGCATTCCAGGTGTATGGAGCAGCATTTACCATACCCATGGAGATGCCTCCATCCATAAATTCAACCTTCGATGGACGTCCTTCATTTACGGCAACCGTTAGATGTACACTTCCGTTCACAGCTGCCTGGCTGAACGAAGTTGTAAGTGTGCCGGTAATACCTGCGTCGAGGCTGCAGGCCATTTTATGAGCCGGAACCACGAGTTTGTAGCCGGTGGAAAAAGTAACTGTAATAGGCGAAGCTGAATAGTTCTGCGCCACGTAATTTATGGTTCCATTTTTAATAAAAGCAGCCGCAACCGGGTAATCGGCGGTTACGGCAGCATTTACCCGACCAAGGGCATTCATGGCATGCAGCCAGTGGTAGGTTTGGGCATCGGAAACACCGAATTTTAATTCACGCTCCGGGTACGAATTATACATGCCGATTGCCTTGGCCGGATCGATAAATGCCAGGTATTGCCAGTAAATATCGTGCCACAGGTTTGGATTTGCCTGGTTGCTTAATATACCTGTTTTGGCTTCTATTTCATTCCATAGCTTTTTTACGTACATCGTATCCTGGCCTAAGTACAGTGATCCGCCATGAATAGGGTACAATTCAATCCCATAAGAGGCTGCAATATCGGCCGTCCAGAATGTGCCGTTATCCTGGCTGTTGCCCCAAACCCTCGATACCAGGCTGTACTGTTGCGAAGCAGGAAAATTCCGGTCATGTGTATCCATATAATATTCTTCGATGGCAGTTTGCTCAGTGGTATATAAATAAATACCAAGGTCGCGGATGGTTTTATCAGCGGTAAGCTCGCCCCAGTGAATCAGCGAGGTGGCAAAAACCATGCTTTCGGAACTTGATTCCTGGTTGTTACCCTGGGGGTTATTGGCAAAGCCATCGGCCCAGCTATGTCCATGGTAAGGGCTGAAATTGCGCAGGTACGGAAACATTGCGTCATTCCGGTCGGGGCAAGCCGCATCGCGCACCAGCATATTTACCATGCTGCCCCATTGTGCTGCCCAACCCGGTTCGTACTGTTCAATAAATGCTGCCGCGTGAATAAAATATCCCCAATGGAAATGATGATCATTCAGGCTGCCATCCTGGCCATAGCCGGCTGGATAACCAATAAAAGCTGACCAGGCTGTGTTGTAATAAAATAAGAACGCCACTTCCCCGGCCTGGGTTTTGAACCAGTCCTGCAAACGGGTTTTAATCGTATTCAGAATTTTATTCCGCGAGGCTACGTTTCCCATTTCATCGGCAATGCGGGCAGTCTGTATCAGTTGGTTCATCACCTGCCCTTCGTTGTACGAATCGGTCCAGGTTGCCAGGGTGTTGTTTTCGAGATTTGCAATCTTATCCTTTAGCAACGTTGGAATAAAACCTGCACTGTAATTATCCACGTATGGTAAAGTTGGCAAAACGCCATGAAAGGTATTCTCGACACTGAAACTGTTGCCGGCCAAGGTTTTCATCTGGCCCCTTACTGTTGCATAACTGTATTTATCAGGAACAGGAGAATCAGCCGATAAATGTGCCCACTGATGCGGGAGTAACCCCAGGAGCATATTTGTTTCTGATCCTTCTTTAACTTCTGTTAGAACCGAAAAATCTGTCCTCACTGTTGCTGTGGTTTCATTATAACTATATGATGCTGTAGTTTTTACAGGAAAAACATAGGCATATTTTTTATATTCATTTGCTACCGTATTCACGTTGGTTGTTGTAAGCGGAATAAATGCCAGCGACCAGTAATTATTACCGTTGAGTGTTGATGTGTAAAGCGTTCCATTCTGAACCCAGGTGCTGCCGGCAGGAGCATAAACCGCGAAATCAGCCCCGTTGCGGAGGTTAGTGATCACCAGCATTTCTCCCGATACGGTAACAGTACCCGATTTCACATTTACCTGGGCCACGTCAGTTGCTTTCTTGGTAAAATACAGGAACGGCATCCCTACACCCGAAGTAGTCTGGAAATTATGAACGCCATCATTCCAATCCATAGTTACGGTCCAGTCAGAATAATCAGCCACTGTGGTTTTTGAAGCCGCCATTCCCGAAACACCAACAGTAACAGGTTCAATATCATCAATCACACCCCAGGGAATATAGGTAACAACTAACCCTGAATTATTTGTTTTCATGGTAAACGGGTAGTTAAAAAGATTGGATGCCTGCCCGTTTTTAACCAGGGCTGTCCACCAGTCGCTGGTTGGTACCGGCTTGCCAAAGGCATTACCGCTAAGCTGAGGTGTACCCGAAGGAACGGCGTTTCGCCCCGCGGCATCAGTCCCGGGAAATGTTTTTGTGTAACTGCCACTGCCTGTCTGGATGATCTGCCCCGACACAGCTACAGCAAAAATTAAGAATAGAATAACGATGAAACTGATTTTTTTTTCCATTTGATTTGATTTATTATATAAACACACCACTCACCTGGTTTCAGAACCAGTATTGTAAAACCGATACCTTATGGACCAAACAAAAAATTACCCCAAAATGAGCATTCAGACTTCATTATGGGGCAACAGGCTGAGTAGCGATTTATAAAGATACAACTAATATCGGATAGCGCGGTAAAAAGTCAGTGAACCAGCAAATATAATTCAGGTTCCATTGTTGCTCAATCACTTACATTTACAATCAGCAGGTAAAGGGATTTCGAAAAAATGAAACACACATCATGAACCAAAAATTTATGTTGGTGCTGCTTAAAATTGTCGTATCAGCTATAAATTTTTATATTTGCCTGAGACATTTCCCGGTCAACTAACCATGAAGCATAAACCATTTTCTGTATATAGTGCTGAAGCTAAAAACCTTGCAACCCAACTTGTACGCAAAACATCAGGGATTTTTGAAGCTATTCAGGGTAAAAATAATGTAGTAATTACTGGTGGTAAAATACAACTAGCAGGGAATGAGGATCAAAATGCTGTAGCTGAAAAATGGATCGGGTACCTGCGTGAATATACAGGGCTAACAGCCGGAAGTAGTGTGCTCGAGGCAGGATGCGGAAATGGCGATATTGCTTTACATCTCACTACATTTCTGCACCGGGATGGATGTTACGATGGTTACGACCATTCAGCGCAGCACATCACTTTTTGCCGGGAGAATATTCCCGAACATATTGCACGTTTTAAATTTCGGCACATCAAAACTCAATTTGGACAACAACTCAATCATGCTGATGAAGGGGATAACATTTTTACACTTCCATATGCAGATCAAAGTTTTGATATTGTTTTTGCAAAAAATGAATTTACCCAGGTGCTTCCAGACCAGATGAGCCAATATCTGACAGAAATTGGTCGCGTTATGAAACGTGGCGGCACCTGCCTAATTATGATATTTATTGTGAATTGTGAGTCAGAAAACCTGATGATCACAAAACCTACGCCTATGAATTTCCCATTCAACAAAGGATTATTTCGGCTGCAGACGAAAGAAACACCATCGCGGGTAGCATATGACGAAGAGTGGTTACTGGAAAAGCTTGAAAATGCAGGATTGAAAATGAAATCCATTAAATACGGAAGCTGGTGCGGGCGCAAGCATTATCTGGAAACCGAGGATATGCTTATTTGCAGCAAAGTTTGATCGGGNNTTCAAGCCTTTGAAACTCTCGGTAATCATAGTCAGCTATAATGTTACTCACTTCCTCGAGCAGTGTCTGCACTCAGTGCATGCATCAGGTTCAGGGATTGATACTGAGATTTTTGTAGTCGACAACGCCTCGGTTGATGGATCCATTCAAATGGTTAAAGAGAAATTTCCCGGGGTTAAATGTATAGCAAATACTGAAAACCAGGGATTTGCAAAGGCTAACAACCAGGCCATCCGGAAATCGAAGGGTGACTATATTCTTTTGCTCAACCCCGATACTATTGTTGAAACCGATACATTCAGCAAGGTGATCGCCTTTATGGATTCGCATGCCGATGCAGGCGGGCTCGGAGTAACCATGGTGGATGGTACCGGCAAGTTTTTGCCCGAAAGCAAACGCGGCCTGCCCACACCCATGGTAGCCTTTTACAAAATCTTCGGATTTGCAAGACTGTTTCCAACATCTAAATTTTTTGGAAAATACCACCTGGGATACCTTGACAAAGACAAAATACACCAGGTGGATATTCTGGCAGGTGCATTTATGCTTATGCGAAGATCAGTGCTCGACCAGGTTGGATTGCTCGACGAAGCCTTCTTTATGTATGGCGAAGATATTGACCTCTCCTACCGTATCATAAAAGCCGGTTACCATAACTATTACTACCCCGAAACCCGCATTATACATTACAAGGGCGAGAGCACCAAGAAAGGAAGCCTCAACTATGTNNTTCGCATTTTTTATAAATATAGCCATCTATTTCAGGGCATTTCTCTCTATACTCAGCAGGGTGCTGAAAAACATCATGCTGCCATTAGCCGATGCGGCTTTGCTGTCAGGAGGTACTACCCTCTTGGCCCGTATCTGGGAGCAACACATCATCTACCCCTGGGGTGGACACTATCCCGACAAACTCTATTTTCTGCTGATACCGCTCTTTATTTCAACATGGCTCACGAGCATCTATTTTTCAGGGGGGTACGACAAGCCCATGAGCTTATGGCGCTCCTATCGCGGGCTGGCCTCAGGAACTTTGCTGATCCTGGTGATATATGCGCTATTGCCTGAGCACTTAAGGTTTTCGAGGTCGTTGATTTTTACGAGTACTGCCTGGGGCTTGTTGGCGCTTACCCTGTCGCGCTTGCTTATGCATAGTTTGCAAATACAAGGCTACAAACTGAATGCAACCCGAAGTAAAAGGTTTGCCGTTGTAGGCGAAATGCCCGAAGCACAGCGTGTAGCCAACCTGCTGCATAAGGCTTTGCCAAACCCGGGTTTCATCGGGCTGATTAACAGCGGAAAACAGGGAAGTGTCCCTAAAGAATTCATAGGCAATATTTTGCAAATCAAAGATATCATAAATATTTACCAGATCGACGAACTGATATTTTGTGCCAAAGATATGCCTGCCGAAAACATCATCGACCAGATGTCGGCATTGCAACATACCCAGGTGGAATATAAAATTGCGCCTCCCGAAAGCATGTCGATTATCGGGAGCAACTCAATTGACACGGCCGGCGATCTGTATATCATTGATATAAATTCCATTGGCAAATTTCAGAACCGGCGCAACAAACGCGTTTTTGATGTAGGGATAAGCCTAGCATTACTGGTATCGTACCCGGTTACCGTATTTATTACCGGGCATCCGCTCAACTATTTATTCAATATTCTTAAAGTTCTTTTGGGTTTTCGTTCCATCACCGGCTACCATCCGGCACCGCAGAGTGATCACAAGCTGCCCGATATCCGCAAGGGCATCATTTACCCAACCGATGGAATCGATATTCAAAACCCTGATCCGCAACTGGTAAACCGGCTGAACTTATTGTATGCAAGAGGGTACACCATTAGCAACGATTTCCGACTGCTTTACAAAGGTTTCAGGCACCTGGGACGAAAATAATACACGCATTGAACCAAACCGCATATCTGATTGTTCAGGTATAAGTCCTCTAAAATAAAGGTAAGGGTTAATGAATGATGTTTAAAAATGAAGTCAATCCGGGAAATAAACAGGCACTTATTTTATTACGAGGATTAAACCCAGAGTATTAATTTTTTACATAACTTTAATTACTCCAAACAGAAATAACTTTTTCAAAAAATAAAGTATCAATACTAAAACAGCTTAACACTATACCATGGCAAATTTTGAACTGGTGATGCCCAAACTTGGCGAAAGTATTATAGAAGCAACCATTGTGCGCTGGCACAAAAAAGAAGGCGACCAGGTTGTTGAAGACGAGTCAATCGCCGACCTGGCAACCGATAAAGTCGATTCCGAAATTCCCTCGCCTGTAGAAGGGACAATCACAAAATTATTTTTTAACGAAGGTGATATTGTTCCTGTTGGAAAAGTAATTGCCATTATAAATATGGGTGGCAGCGA
>DGQJ01000238.1 GCA_002389705.1 Bacteroidales bacterium UBA4417 | reverse complement strand
TCCATTTCGGCCATTGATCCCACCCTGCAAACCCCGGCCATGAAGGATTGTATGTTCCGTATTTTCAGGGATGTGCGTTTTGGTGCCGATAAGTCGCCGTACAAAACCAATTTCGGGGCATTTATTGCCAGGGGTGGCCGCAAAAGCAATTTCCCGGGTTATTATTTTCATTTCGAGCCTGGGCAGTGCATGCTTGCAGCCGGGGTGTACCAACCGCAGCCTGATACCTTAAAACTGCTTCGTGATGAAGTGTATTTTCATGCCCCCGAACTCAGGGAAATATTGGCAAAGCCCTCTTTTAAAAAGCATTTCGATTCGCTGGGCGATTTTGATAAAATGAAAAAAGCACCCAAGGATTATCCTGCCGATTTCCATGATATCGACCTGTTGAAATACCGTTCCTATATCGTTTCGAAGAATATGGATGACAAAGAGATTATTTCGGGTAATTACGATAAACTGGCGCTTGATCTGGTTCGTGAACTGCAACCTTTCATGGCGTTTCTTAACCGGGCAATCAGCAATGGCTGAGCTGGTATACTTCCCGGAAGCTTAAGATTTTACTTTTTTATTGCTGACCCAGGCCTATCGGTTTGTCATTCAGTACTCACCGCATCTGCATGAACTTTTAAAAACGTTAAATGTTTTATTGGGACTGTATGATGAATTGCAGGAAGAATATCTTCAGGCATTTCATTCCGGGTTCTGGTTTACGCTGCCTTTTACTGCTGGTTTCCTGCTATTACGCTGCAATTATTTGATTTTACTGCATTGAATTACGGCAATTTATTATGAAAGCAGATCAAAAAAAGTATAGTCATGCTGATGCCCGCGATTCATTCGGGGCAGGTACAGCCACATTTTTGCAGGCAGATTTAAAAAATAAACCAAGCCGTATACTTTCCCCGCAAAACCATACTTTACAGATTTTTGATGGGTGCCTGGTGGATTATTCCGGCCGGCATTTCGCCTGCGGGCAAAAGCAATGTCATGATTTTTACGATTGTTTGAGCAACGAACTGCCTGCCGATAACCAGGAGCTTCATGCCTTGCAGGCCCATCCCGACGACCAGGCTGTATGGTGCAGCCAGGCAATTCCCGACATTCAGCATTTTGCAGCAGCCATACCTGCTGACGAAGTACCCAGGTACCGGTTTTCGTTTAACCACCGCTATATTAAAAAAAACGGGCAGGTAACACAGTTTCTGCACGAAGGAACGCTCGCTTTCTCGGAGGAGTCGCACCTGCCTTTGCTCAGGCTGAAAGTGTTTACCGAAATCGGCGATATTAAAACGGATAAAACCCTGGTGCTTACCCTCTCGAAATACTCAGGCGAGCAGGGATACCAGAAAGTGTTCTCAAAAATTTACGGTGAAACCGGCCACGGGCAGCTTTCGAAACGGGAAATGGAAATTATAAAACTCTGCTTCCAGGGGTTGAGCAGCAAAATGATCGCCGACAGGCTGAACCTGAGTATACATACGGTAAAAAATCACAAGCGCAACAGCATGGAAAAAACGCTTACCCATAACCTGGCCGAGCTTATTAACCTTTGTATCCGCAGCCGGTGGATGTAGCGTTTCCTGAGACTTTAACTTTAATTTTATTAGGTTCGCGGGGTATTCAATCTGTTGAAATAGAATGGTGCATGGCTAGTAGCCTGCAGCCTGGCCGTCCTTACGCGATTCGGATGCGCCGAAATACACTTTCCGCTTTGCATCGTACATAATGGCCTGGTACCCGCCAAAATCGCCAAAGGTAAAACCAACACTGTGTCCCATTTCCATTAACTCGCGGATTACCTGGTAATCGAACCCGCTTTCGAGCTGAATTTCTCCCTTTTCGGGATTTGCCTTGCCGGTGGGATCGCTGCCGCCGCTGTGGTTTATGCGCGGGGCATCGCCGGCTTCCTGCAGGTTCATCCCGAAATCAATCAGGTTCATAATAATCTGCACATGGCCCATGGGTTGAAAATCGCCGCCCATCACCCCGAAACTGACAAAAGGCTGCCCGTTTTTGGTGACAAAACAGGGTATTATGGTGTGAAAAGGCCGCTTGCCGGGGGCATAAGCATTGGCATGGTTGGGATCGAGGTTAAAGAGTTCGCCGCGGTCCTGCAGCATAAAGCCCAGGCCGGGCGGCACCATGCCTGAGCCCATTCCGCGGTAATTGCTTTGTATCAGCGAAACCATATTTCCTTCGCTGTCGGCTGTGGTCAGGTATATAGTACCGCCTTCCATCGGGTTGCCGGCTGCATAAATACCTGCCTTGTTTTCGTTGATCAGTTTCCGGCGCTCATCCGCGTAAGCCTTGCTGATCAGTTGCTGTACCGGCACTTTGGCAAACTGCATATCGGCATAATACGTTGCGCGGTCCTCGAATGCCAGTTGCTTGGCTTCGGTAAACAAATGAATGTGTTTCGCACTGCCATAAGGAACTTTGGCGAAATCATATCCTTCGAGGATGTTCAGCATCTCGAGGGCTGCTATTCCCTGCCCGTTGGGCGGCAGCTCCCATACATCGTAGCCCCGGTAACTGGTCGAGACGGGCTCAACCCAATCGGAATGATGCGTGGCCAGGTCGTTATAGCTTAAAAATCCACCCTGTGATTTTATGAAATCGGCTATCACTTTTGCAATTTCACCCTTGTAAAAGGCATCGCGGCCTCCCTGGGCAATGTTGCGGTAAGTGCCTGCCAGCCCGGGGTTTTTAAAAATATCGCCTTTTTTCGGGGCATTATGGCCATCGGTAGTATAAGTTTCGAGCACGTTGGGGAATTTGCCACCCATATTATTTATGGTCTTCCCCATATAATAGGCTACCAGTTCCGACACGGGGAAGCCGTTTTCGGCATAAGCAATTGCCGGTGAAAGCAGTTGGTCCATACCCAGTTTCCCAAAGCGCTTGTGCAGTTCGAACCAGCCATCCACACAACCCGGAACGCTTACCGGCAGTGGGCCGTAAGGCGGAATGCTTTTCAGTCCCTTAGTTTTGAAATAGTCCAGGGTAAGTTCTTTGGGCGATCTGCCTGAGGCATTCAACCCGTAAAGCTTTCCTGTTTTGGCTTCGTAAACAATGGCAAAAAGGTCGCCACCTATGCCCGATCCCGTGGGTTCCATAAGGCCCAGCGCCGCGTTGGCAGCTATGGCTGCGTCTACGGCTGATCCGCCTTGCTTCAGGATGTCGAGCCCGATCTGGGTGGCCAGGGGCTGGCTGGTGGCTACCATGCCATGTTGACCAATCACTTCGGAGCGTGTGGCAAAGGTGCGCCCGGTGATGCGGTCCTGGGCCATGCCGCAGGTTGTTATCAGGATTAGGAATGCCAGAAAAAGAGATTTATCCATTGCACGGTAAATTTAAGCGAATAGGTTATGAAAAAATGGTGCAGAAAGTTAAACTTGCTACAGCCAAAGATACAACCTAAAATGGTAATCACTGTCATGTCCTGAAGGGGCGATCGGGAGAAAGGCGATCGGGCGTTCCGGTATTCCCTGCGAATTGAAAATTACGATTTACGATTCAATGTCGTTTAGTTAGCATTTTTCAAAAAAACAATTACTGATTTTTGTACCCTCCCTAGAAAATAGGGAGGGANNATTAATGAGAACATTAATGAGAACTATTAAAACCAATCCTTAACTAAACGACATCGATTTACGATTTACGATTTACGAATAGGGCAACTTCTTTCTTCCGTCTTCGGTCACCCGTCTTCGGACATCCGACATCCGACATCCCACATCCGACAAACGATTTCAGTCTTCCCTTTTCCCTCAACCCACTCTTAGTGCTCTGCAGCCGTAACATTCATCACCTTCATCTGGTGGTTAATAGACTCCTGGTGAATGGCCTTGAACATCTGGTCGATAAACTCGGCACTCAGGCCTTTTTTCGTGCCTTTTTCTGAAACCTTTTGTATAATTTGCTCCCAGCGCTGGTTTTGCAGGATGGTGATGTTGTTATCGCGTTTCACGGCGCCGATGGATTCGGATACACGCATGCGCTGTTCGAGCAGGTCGAGGAGCTGTTCATCGAATACGTCGATCTGGCCACGCAGTGCCCCAAGCACTTCCATAAATTTGCTGTCCTGCGAAACGGGTTGCCGCAACACCAGTTTATTCAGCAGTTCAAGCAACGCCTGCGGGGTAACCTGCTGGCTGGCATCACTCCAGGCGCAGGATGGGTCGCGGTGCGATTCGAGCATTAGGCCGTCGTAATTCAGGTCCATGGCTTCCTGGGCAATTTCGTACAGGTATGCCCTGGCACCGCCGATATGGCTGGGGTCGCAAAGCAAAGGCAGCTCGGGGATACGCAACCGCAGTTCGATGGGGATCTGCCATTTGGGCTGGTTGCGGTACGTGGTTTTTTCGTAGGCTGAAAAGCCGCGGTGTATGGCCCCGATATGTTTGATGCCTGCTGCATACAGCCGTTCAATAGCGCCAATCCAGAGTTCGAGGTCGGGGTTTACCGGGTTTTTCACAAAAACCATTACATCCACGCCTTTCAGTGCATCGGCCACTTCCTGCATGGCAAAAGGATTGGCGGAGGTCCTGGCCCCGATCCACAACACATCGACCCCGAATTTCAGGGCTTCGTACACATGTTTCTGGGTGGCAACTTCGGTGCCTGTGGGCATGCCGGTTTCTTCTTTTACCTGCTTGAGCCAGCGAAGCCCTTCGTGGCCCACGCCTTCGAAAGCATTGGGCCGGGTGCGGGGTTTCCATATCCCGGCACGGAAAACATCCACCTTTTTCAGCGCTGCCAGCTGACGGGCGGTATCCATGGTTTGTTCTTCGGTTTCGGCACTGCAGGGGCCCGAAATCAATAAAGGGCGTCCCTTGTAAATGCTCCAGTTTTGTATGGGCTCTATATGTAGTTTGCTTTCCATGATGTGCTGTTTTAAGGTTGTTTAAATGCTTTTTTGTGAGGATATCAGTTCAGAATTTTTCTTATTTTGTTGGCTTCGTTCATCAGTTCAACCAGCCCGGCTGAATTTTTCTCGAGGATATATTTTTTAAAGAGGTTCATCTTTTCCAGGTAACTATCCAGCACCTCAATGATGTAATCGGAATTCTGTAAAAAGATGGGCGCCCAGGTTTCGGCATTGCTTTTTGCCAGCCGAACCGTGGATTCAAATCCGCCGGCAGCCAGTTTCAGGATGTTTTCTTCATCCTTTTCCTTATCCAGTACGCTCAGCGCCAGCGAAAAAGAAGTAATATGCGAAATATGCGAAACATAGGCAACATGTACATCGTGATCAGTCGATTTCATGTAAGTGATGCGCATATTCAGGATGTTGTACATATCAATCACCTTGCGGATGGCATCNNGCTGCGGCAATGCCTGCCTTGGTTGAGCCCATATCGGTCACAATTTTGGATGTGCCTTCAATCATGCTCAGGATGCCGGGCAGCATCTCGCGGTTGGCGTTTACCGGGGTGCTCAGGATAATGAGGTCCGACTTATGCACGGCATTTTCGAGGGTATCGATTTTATCCACCAGCCCGCTGTGGATGGCAATATTCTGGTGGTGCTTGTTGCTGTCAACACCAATAATGGTACTGGCAAAACCACGTCGTTTAAGGTCGATGGCCAGCGAACCGCCTATTAATCCAATACCGATGATACAAACTTTCATAGTGTTATTTTCTTTTTTTTAATTCGTCATGCGCAAATCTTAAAGTACGATTTACGAAGTACGATTGTTTGTCATTAGTGAGTTTAAGGTACGATTTACGATTTACGATTTACGAGGTACGAATGTTCGTCATTTTCATTCTTTTTACTCTTAATTCGTCATTCGTCAATCAACATTCGTAAATTTTAAGGTACGATTTACGAGCTACGATTATCAGTTGCTTCCATTCTTGCAATTCGTAATTCTTCATTTGTAAATCGTTATTCGTCATTCGTAAATCGTCATTTGTAAATCGTAAATCGTAAATTGTAAATCCCTTACATCCGCTCCAGCGCCTTACCCAGCATCTGCTCATTCGCGCAAAGCGAAATACGGATATAGCCGTTTCCCTGTTCGCCGAAAACCATTCCCGGGGTAATAAACACATGGGCTTTGTGAAGAATTTCCTCGGTGAGCTGTTCGCCGCTGGCATACGTTGCGGGTATTTTTCCCCAAACGAATAGCCCTATTTGCCCCGCATCAAAAGTGCAGTTCAGCTTGTGCATAATGGCTTCCACCAGTTTGCGGCGTTTGGCATAGGTTTCGTTTACCGAGGCATACCATTCATCGCCCAGGTTCAGGGCCTCAACGGCTGCCAGCTGCATGGGCTGAAACATGCCCGAATCCATATTGCTCTTCACTTTTACAATGGCAGTGATAAATTCGGCCTTTCCGGCTACCATACCGATACGCCACCCGGCCATGTTGTGCGATTTACTCATCGAGTTGAGTTCCAGCGCTACTTCTTTGGCTCCCGGCACCGAAAGCAGGCTTAAATGCTGGTTGTTCAGTATAAAACTGTAGGGATTATCGTTGCAAAGCAATATGTTGTGCCTGCGGGCAAAGGCAACCAGTTTTTCGAACAGCAACATGCTGCCGCTGGCGCCTGTGGGCATATGCGGGTAGTTTACCCACATCATTTTTACCTTGCTGAGGTCGCTTTTTTCGAGTTCATCAAGGTCCGGATGCCAGTTGTTTTTTTCTTCCAGCTTGTAAGGCCGTACAATGCCCCCTACCAGGCGGGTAACCGAGGTATAAGTCGGGTAACCGGGATCGGGAACCAGCACTTCGTCGCCGGGGTTTATAAATGCCATGCAGATGTGCATAATGCCTTCCTTCGAACCTATCAGCGGCAGTATTTCGTTTGCCGGGTTCAGTGTTAAGTGGAAATATTTCCGGTACCAGCCTGCGAAAGCTTCACGCAATGCAGGTATGCCATTGTAACTCTGGTAGCCATGCACGTTAGGCAGGTGGGCGGTTTCACTTAATTTGTTAACCACGGCAGGGGCAGGGGGTAGGTCGGGACTGCCGATACCCAGGTTGATGATATCGGCTCCGGCTTTACGCATCTCTTCAATCTGCCTGAGCTTATGCGAGAAATAGTATTCCTGCACCAGTTCAGTCCTCTGCGACGCTTGTATTTTCACTTGGTGGTTGTCCATTTTGATATTCTCCCAGTATTTGTAAATGATCGGTTAAGGGTCTTATGGCTTCGAGCGATTGCTGGTAACGGGTATAATCTTTAAATACCAGATCGATGTAGAAAAAATATTCCCATTCAACGCCCACAATGGGCAGCGACTGTATTTTGGTAAGGTTCATATTGTAAAACGACAGCACCGACAGCACCTGCGAGAGCCGTCCTTCTTCGTGTGGAAGCGAAAAACACAAGGTTGCTTTGTTGATCTGCTGGTTGGCAATCTGCTCCAGTTCCTTTACGGCATCGCTTTCGGTAATTAGCTGGAACCGGGTGAAGTTGCGCTTGTTGGTCTCCACGCCTTTTTTCAGGATGTCCATGTGGTACATTTCGGCGGCCAGGCTGCTGCCGAGGGCGCCTACGCCTGCCAGGTTCTCCTCCCTGATCCATTTTACGCTCAGCGCGGTATCGGCGGCATCGAGTATACGCACGCCCTTGCGCCGCAGTTCGTTTACAAAAGTATGGCACTGCTGTATGGCGATGGGGTGCGAGTGAATTTCCTTTAAATTGTCGATGGTTTGGCCGGGCAGCGCAATCAGGTTTTGTACCACGCGCAGGTATTGCTCGCCCATAATGGTAAGGCCGCTTTCGCGAAGCAGGTTCAGGTTTTGCAGCAAACTGCCCGCCACCGAGTTTTCCATGGCCACAATGCCGCAATCCACTTTTTTATCCTGCAGCTCGTTAAACAGGTCGGTAAAGGTTTCGCAGGGTACAATTTCGATGTTTATCCCATCAAAAAACTGCCTGGCCGCAATTTCGTGGTATGCGCCAAAGCCGCCTTGTATGGCTACGCTGATTACATTTTGTTTCAGGGGTGGTGTCATAGTTTCAGGCAAAAAAAAAGTCCCGGTACATCCGGGACTTTCACATTATTATATTTTTAGCAATAACGTATCAGCCCCGCTTCCTGGTAAAATAAAAAAAGAAGAAGAATTGATAGGCGTTGTTGATTTTCATTTTCATGACATTGTTACAGCAGACAAAATTAAGAAATTAATTAATACCACATGCTTTAAGCGAAAATAAAATATTTTTTTAAAACATGTAGTATATTTAATTATTATTTATATTTGTGAACGCATAGAAAGAGAAAGAATAATTTTTACTTTATTTTTTAGATTGGGAGTTATAATAAAGTTGAGGGAAACTGAATAGTTAGTTCTGAGAAATTACCAGCATATACATAATAGAACATAGCATTTAAACAGGAATTAATTCGATACATCTGAATTTATATCAAACAGTGAAACAATGGATAGGATAGATTAAAAATAATTTAACCACAGATTTGATGTATTGAAAAAATGAAATCTGAAATTCACACTTTAATTATCTAAAAAATACAAATCAACTTTATCCTGAAAACCAAAACATTTTTTTTCTTTTTAACAGTGGGTATAATCATAATTTCCTGTAAAAAAGAAGCTGAAGTTGGCCCCCGAAATATAGTATTAGCAAATGGGATAAATATCCATTATCAGAATTCAGCAGGAGAAGATCTTCTTTCGCCTTCAACTCCGGATATTATTGCTTATGGGGGAATACATGTTTTCAATCTGATTAATGGCCAGAAAACAGAGAGGAGAATGAACCCGGAAATTATTTATCGTTACGATAAATATTTTTTAAGTTTGGGGCTGCCCGATGGTGAAATGGATACTACATTGCTTCAGCTAACAAATGCTGATATGGACACGGTTGTAAGCATCGGTTATGTAGAAGGCGGTGGGACAGTACGTATCACCAAGAAAGTCTGGTATAACGGTGTACTGAAATATACTTACCCGACCTGGGACACAATTACCATTGTAAAATGATTTTTTGTTAAGCTCGGGTTTATACAGCAATCCCGGTGGAAGTTTCCTGTATCAAT
>DGQJ01000249.1:4049-5775 GCA_002389705.1 Bacteroidales bacterium UBA4417 | reverse complement strand
GCTGATTAACAGGGTGCCTTACGCTGTTAACACTTTACGTCATGCTTCAAACTGCAGCATTGTCTTTTTTACTGCAATTGCTCCTCTGGTAATTTATGCAGCTGCACAGGGGCTGTTTCGCGGTTATATTGTGCCCACGAAACCATGGCATCAAGTACCGGCTTCAGGGCTTTACCTGCATCAGTTAAACTATACTCAACATATGGAGGTACTACCGGCAACGACTTCCTGATTACCAGGTTATGAACTTCCAGCTCTTTTAAATGTTGTATTAACATCTTTTCGGTGATAGCCGGAATAAGTCTTTTCAATTCACTATACCGTTTCGTACCACTCAGCAGGTTGTAAATAATAATAGGCTTCCAGCGCCCGCCGATTTTACCAAGTGTATAGGTTACCGGACATTGTGTTAGTGTATTTTTCCGATTGTCCTGGTTTGTGGAGGTTTCTTTGATTTTGGTCATGCATACATACATTGGGGTAAGTACTTGTAAAAAAGTAAGTGCAAATATACCTTTGTTCCATCAATTAAAAGCAAAAAAATATGAAAATTGTAGTCACAGGCTCATTAGGCCATATCAGTCGGCCCCTGGTCGAAAAGTTAACAGCAGCTAAACACGAAGTAACCGTAATCAGCAGCAATGCCGACCGTAAAAACGAAATAGAAGCACTGGGTGCAAAAGCAGCCATTGGATCAGTAAGTGACCTGGCTTTTGTAACCGACACGTTTAAAGGTGCCGATGCGGTTTATACCATGGTTCCCCCCACCTTCAGCGCAAGCAACTGGAAACAGCACATTGCCGGTATTGGTAAAATTTATGCACAGGCTATTGCCGTAGCCGGGGTTAAAAATGTGGTAAACCTGAGCAGTATCGGTGCACATATGCCCGAGGGCTGTGGACCTGTAAGTGGTTTATACCATGTTGAACAGGCATTAAATGCCCTGGAGGGAGTAAATGTTAAGCACCTGCGCCCCGGGTTTTTCTTTTACAATTTCTTTGCCAACATCGGAATGATAAAACATATGGGTATAATCGGCGGTAATTACGGCGAAGGTACTCGACTTGTAGTGGCCGATACCAGCGATATTGCGGATGTTGCTGCAGAGGAACTGCTTCATCTCTCGTTCGAAGGAAAGAGCGTAAAATACATTGTAAGCGATGAAAAAACAACCGACGAGGTTGCCTCAATTCTAGGGAAAGCCATTGGCAAACCTGATTTGAAATGGGTAAATTTTACGGATGCCGATACCATAGGAGGAATGTTGCAAAACGGCGTACCCGAAGATGTTGCAAAAAATTATGCCGAAATGGGAGCTGCCATGCGAAGCGGCGAAATGGCTGCGGAATATAACAAAAGCCGGGCTGCAACCTTCGGCAAAAATAATCTCGAAACCTTTGCACCAATTTTTGCTGCTGCTTATAACCANNCCAGCGGATGCGTATATCTAAAAGGGGCTTCGGCTCCTTTTTTTATGCCGGTTCAATCAAATCCCAAAGGTTGCCATACAAATCGGCAAATACGGCAACGGTTCCATAAGCTTCGGTAACCGGTTCCCTTACTATGGTTACCTTTTGATCGAGCAGGCGTTGATAGTCGCGCCTGAAATTGTCAGTGTTCAGAAACAGGAAAACCCGCCCACCTGCCTGGTTGCCGATCCTGCTTTTTTGTGCATCACCTTCGGCTTTTGCCAGCAGCAGGCATGTTTCGGTTGATCCGGGCGGTG
>DGQJ01000249.1:0-3948 GCA_002389705.1 Bacteroidales bacterium UBA4417 | reverse complement strand
TTGGTGAGAATATTTTCTCATGGCAATTTCATGTTTAAATTCCTGCGGTTAGCAGTTGGTTATTTGTTGGCCGAAATCCTGTAAATCCGGCAATCGTGGCCCTGAAGCTGGTATGCCAGCTTAGTTGCCTTTTTAATGGTTTCGTGTTCCTGTAGATTTCGTGCCGATGCCGGAAACCAGATATTCAGGTCTTTTTTCAAATCGAGGCTGAAGGGTTTGGGTTGGTCGCCGCGGTTAAAAACGCAGATGGCCACATCGCCGTTTTGAAGTTCCTTTTTTAATACCTGTATATTTTCGCGGATAAAAAGTGTTACCGCCTGTTTGCCCAGGCTATCCTGGTTAATGGCAATAATTTCTTTATTCAGGAGGATATCCGCAGTTTCTTTATCCATGATCCTCACATCGAGGTTTACGATGAGCGGTGCAGCCAGCATGGCCCAAAGTGCAAAATGAGTGCGGTATTCGGTGGTAGTACAGCCTTTAAAGCGGCCACCCACCGACGACGACTTACCTTTCCCATACAAACCTACCATCAGCAGGTCGGGATCGTTCCATCCACCCGGTCCGGCGTATTGTGCGAGATCTTTTTGCTGGTCAAAAATTTCCATCACCCCGGTAAGCCCGTCATGGTTCGATTGCCATACATCGCGCGAGTCCCAGGTGGTACGCCACAAATGCCCGCCGGCAGCCCGGGCCCACAGCCAGGGTTTACGCTGTCCCCACTCGCATATGGCATAAACCATAGGCCTTCCGGTTTTTTTTAGCGCATCGCCCATTTTTTTATATCGTGCAAAAGCTGTGGTAACATCTTCAGGCGCATTGCAGTAATCATATTTCAGATAATCAATACCCCAGTCGGCAAAGGTTTGCGCATCCAGTTCCTCGAAATTGTAACTCGCTGTTACTCCACCGCAGGTATATTCGGCAGCATCGGAATAGATGCCCAGTTTCAGGCCTTTGGAATGCACATAATCTGCCAGGGCCTTCATTCCATTCGGGAAACGTTTCTGGTCGGGGGAAAGATGGTTGGTAGCATCGCGGCNNATAGCATCAGCAATTTCGCGGATAAGCGGATCGCTGACTTCAGCTTCAACGAGGTTCCAGCTGTTCCATCCCATAGGCGGGGTGAGGGCCAGTTGCTGGTTTTGTGCTGAAAGAGCACTGTGCAACAGTACGATAGAGAAAAAAAGAAAAGTTGCTTTTTGTTTTAAGATGTTTGTAAACATATGAGTATTTATTTTAAATGCAGTAACATTCGAGGAACCACAGGCAACCGATCAGCAATACTTGAAACTTACCCAGAGCCGGGTATACATTTTGCTATGAACCCCGGATCCTTGTTGTTCATTCAGGTTTCCGACCATCATAGGAAAGAATTCGGGATGCTGATTATACCTGTGTTCCTGCTTCAACAGCAACAGTAAAATAGAATGTCGATCCTTCGCCTGGTTCACTTTCAACCCAAATTGTTCCGCCAAGCATTTCAACATAAGCTTTGGTAATCGATAATCCAAGGCCAAAGCCCTCATAGGTCTTCGAAAGTGAATTATCCGCCTGGGTAAAACGGCCAAAAATAGACTGCTGTTTGTCTTTTTCAATACCAATACCAGTATCTTTAACATAATATTCAATCAAGTCGCCTTTTAGTTCGTAACCAATTTCTATAAAGCCCTTTTTTGTATATTTTACTGCGTTCTTAAGTAACTGGGTAATAATAATATCAAGCTTTTCGCGATCGGTACGGATATGCATTCCCTCAATTTCGAAATTATTCTTCATTACGAGTTGCAGTCCTTTTTTATCGGCTTCCGATTTAAAAACTGCGTAAACGCTCTCCAGTTGCCCGCCAATATCCACCAGCGAAAGTTTAACTTCTGCCTGTCCTGATTCGATTCGCGAAATTTCGATCAGGTCGGTAATGGTATTGAGCATGCGGGCACTGCTTTTCTCAATAATAGCAATGTATTCCTGCATTTGCTCCTGAGTGAGGGAAACAGTTTTCAGCATTTCGGCAAACCCCAGTATGCCATGCATGGGGGTTCGGATTTCGTGGGCGATATTCGAAAGGAAGGCTGATTTCAGTTTATCGCTTTCTTCGGCTTTCTGCTTGGCGTGTTCCAGGGTTTTGCGCTGGTTAAAATAGTCTTCGAAAAGTACACCGATATATTTAAATTCACCGGCCGAGAGTTGCAGTTTCCGGATGGAATCGCTGTTTTCCGATTCGAGGATCCGGGTGATGAGGTTAAGTGGCTGGTAAATCCATTTACGTGCGTATACTATATAAACCACCAGCCCCATGAAGAAAGCTATTACTGTGATGAACAGCAAGGTTTTGGAAGTGCGGAAATTCAGGTTAAAATTCCGGCTGAAAATGATATTTGATACGGTTTTATTGGCGGCATCCTTCAGTTTTATAACTATGGAAACAATACTGTAATCGTTGGCATCGTTAACCTGATCCGAATGTTGAAAATCGACGTGTGAGCTGGTGATTTTGCTCAGCTTGGTTTTGAACGACTGATCCCAAAGTCTAACCAGGAACGCATAGCCGGCGGGTTTTGTTTTGATGTGAAACCGGTCGAAGGTTGGATGTATGGACGATGCACTCACCTCTACAAGGCCTTCGGTGGTTACCAGGAAAAAATTGGAATATCTTTTTTCAAGCATTTCCGCAACAGCTGCCGTGGGGATAAACCTGCGCGACAATATTTTTTCGGACGAGGCTTCGCTGATGATGTTAAAAGCAGTATCGTAAACACATATATAATCGATCTTGAGGCTTTTTATAGCGCCAAAAATATGTTGGTTGTACCAGCGCGGATCCCTGCTTTGGGTAAATCCAATGAGTTCGTCGGAGCTGGTAAAATCGTTGGCTGCTATGCGCATGGACTCGGAATTCAGGTCGAGCAGCGATTCCACCTCATTGTAAAACTGCGACTGTGCCGAATCGTGAACCAGTTTTTCCTGTACAAGTGTATAAAAATAGAGTGATACAAAAAGCAGCAGGAAAATAATGGCCGATATGGAGAGCAGTAATATTACCCGTTCAAAAATTGTTTTAAGCTTTATCATTTATGTGTTGCTTATGGTTTTAACCAGTTTCTGGCATAAAATGTTTTCTGCTTGTTTGTGTAAAAACTGATATACCAACAAAATTACTAATTAATTGTAAATAAAGGTAACACGACAGCATTGGCTTGTATCCGGTAACATTTATCCTTACTCTGTGCGAAGCGATTTCACCAGGTTTTTCCTCAAAGCTGCCGTAACCGGGAAAATGATCCAAAGCAAACCGCTGATAAATATAAGCAGCAGTATGGCAGCAATCATTCCCCAGGGTACAGGTGTGGTACTCATGATGACGGAAGGGATTAATCCTATAAAAGCCGATGCGGTTCCGATGATCAATCCCGAAACCAGTATCAGCAGGTATTCGGCTGCCACCAGGCGCATAACAAGTCTTTTTCCGAAGCCCAGGGCCTGGTACAGTGCCATTTCAGGTTCCCGCTCCCGGATCGTTTTAAAAACAACAATACCAAGCCCGATTGTGCCGATCAAAACACCAAGCCCGCCAAGCAACATAAATACTGAAAGGTATGTGTTTTCAACCGAATTGAATTGTGCCAGGCGTTCGGATGCCGGTGTAACAACCATGCCAAAATCCTGGAAAATATATTCGAGCCTTTCGGCTATGGCCTTTTGCTGTCTGAAATCGCCATCAATAAGCATGAGTTCCGAACTTCCGGCCGAAGGGAAATATTTGCTGAACAAATCAACCGAAACCAGTATGTATCCCTGGAATACCGAGTTGTTCAGACCGCCCATGATTTTAACCTTAAGTGTTTTCCCGTTCTCGTCAGTGTATAGTAGGGTATCGCCTATTTTCTTCTGCATTCCGTAAGTTATCACAGTTTGATCTGCAAAACACGGGATCACCCCGGGTGCCAG
>DGQJ01000188.1:1192-8277 GCA_002389705.1 Bacteroidales bacterium UBA4417 | reverse complement strand
AGCCCGATGGAATAACTGCGCTGGCGTCGCAGGCTGAGCGCAAGTACATTGGGCCGGTAGTTAAACTTTTCGGCGTAGTTGCGTACCAGGTCCTTGGTTTCCTGGCTGATATCGGGGTGGTCCTTCAATGCACGCGAAACCGTTGAAATAGAAACATTTAAACTACGGGCAATATCCTTAATGGTTAACTGGTTTGTTTTCATACCTAAAGTTGCGAACAAATTTGCGGTTAAAGATAGAAATATAATTAATATGTAATGATTTATTAATAATCAGGAAATAGTTAGTGTAACTTCGACAATAAGATACATTGATTGTCAATAATTTATCCGGAATTGCACTTTGTAATTTATATTAAAAAGAAAATAGTTTTTGGGTGATTTTACGCAAACGTTTGCGAAAACGATTTCAGAAAAATAATTTCAGAAAACGCTAAAAAAGAGCAAAATAAGTATTGAATCGTATTATTCTTTTTTTAGCTTTGCGCTGTTGTTCCGATTTTAATGGCAAAAAAATTGCGCTAAAAAGCATTATTATCGGCAAACAAATCATTTTTTTTTAACGTTCTCCGATATTCAGGCTAAAAATACCTTATTTTTATACAGGCGATTGATTTACCAATCTACCCCCCAACCAGAAACATCAAATCAACCAATAATTAATCAATTGTTCAATAACATGAAAGTCAGATCTATGAAGAAAAATTTAATCTCTTTCAGGATCCTGCTACTGTTTGTTGCCTGCACATTTGCCTTCCAGGCATTTGCACAGGAAATTCAGGTATCAGGAAAAGTCTCAGATGCTAAGGATGGCAGTTCGCTACCCGGGGCTACAGTGCAGGTAAAAGGTACCACTCTTGGTATGCTTACCGATCTGGACGGAAAGTTTTCACTTAAAGTAAAGCCAGGCTCAGTACTGTCGTTTACTTTTATTGGTTACGATCCACAGGAAGTAACTATTACCAACCAAACCACCCTCAACATTGCATTGCAGCAATCGTCGACCACACTTGAGCAGGTAGTTGTTATCGGGTATGGTACCGTTAAAAAAACGGATGCTACCGGTTCTATCAGCGTTACCAGCAGCAAGGACTTCAACAAGGGAGCCATTACCTCACCCCAGGACCTGCTTGTTGGTAAAAGTGCCGGTGTTGTTATCACCAACTCAGGTGGTGCCCCCGGATCAGGTGCAACTATCCGCGTTCGTGGAGGTTCCTCACTCAATGCTTCTAACGACCCTCTTATTATTATAGACGGTGTTCCTATTGATAACAATAATGTATCGGGAAGTTCAAACTTCCTGTCGTTTGTTAACCCCAACGATATCGAAACTTTCACTGTACTTAAAGATGCTTCGGCCACAGCCATTTACGGATCAAGGGCTTCGAACGGTGTAATTCTCATCACCACCAAAAAAGGTGCAGTGGGTGCAATGAAAATTACTTACGACGGAAACACCTCTATAGCAACAGCTATTAAATATATGGATGTGTATTCGGGCGACCAGATGAGGAATATTGCATATTCAAACAAAGCGCTTTACAGTCCTGAAACATACAACCTGCTGGGCAGTCAGAATACCAACTGGCAGAAAGAAATTTACCGCACAGCTGTATCGCAGGATCATAACCTGAGTGTTTCGGGTGCTGCCAAAAATATGCCTTACCGTGTTTCGGTAGGTTACACCGACCAGAACGGTATCCTGAAAAACACTGATATGCAGCGTACCACTGCTTCTCTCAGCCTCGATCCTACTTTCTTCAAAAAAGACCTGAAAGTAAGCATCAATGTTAAAGGAATGCATACCAACCAGAATTATGGCGAAACCGGTGCTATCGGGTCCTCGATAAACATGGATCCCACACAGGTTGTTAAAGATAATGGAGTAATGTACGACGGGTATTACCAGTGGGCCAACTACGGCGCATCGTTGGGTACACCTAACCCGGTTGAACAACTGATGGCTGCCGACAATAAATCTGTTGTACAGCGTGTTATTGCCAATGCACAGTTCAACTACAAATTCCGTTTCCTCCCCGACCTGAAAGCCAACCTGAACCTGGCAACTGATTATGCAAAAAGCGATGGACATAATAACCGCCCGATTACTTCGCCAAGTGTAATCACCAACCCATACTGGGGAAAAATTAATGACTATACTGGTAAAAACTACAATAACCTCCTCGATTTTTACCTCAACTATGTAAAAGAATTTGGTGTTAATAAAATTGATCTTACTGCAGGTTACTCGTGGCAGCATTTCAAACGCGAAGGCGATTCACGTACCACAGGTTTTTACCGTACAGGCCAAACCCAGCAGGTTGACAAAACCGCCTTTATCACTGAAAACTACCTTGTTTCGTTCTTCGGCCGTTTGAATTACACCCTCCTCGACAGGTACCTCCTTACCTTTACGCTGCGTGATGACGGATCATCACGTTTCTCGGAAGATAACCGCTGGGGTTTATTCCCGTCGGCAGCCTTTGCATGGAAAATCAAGGAAGAAGGTTTCCTGAAAGATGTTAAAGCCATTTCAGACTTAAAACTCCGTTTAGGATGGGGTGTTACCGGTCAGCAGGATATAGGAAATGACTATCCGTCGCAGGCTTTGTATGTTCAGTCATCCATAGGCAGCTATTATATGATAGGTGGCGAAAACATCCCCACCTTACGTCCCGATCCATACGATCCTAATATTAAATGGGAGCAAACAACTACCCAGAATATTGGTTTGGATTTCGGATTTGCCGATAATCGTATTTCCGGATCATTCGACTTATACAAGCGCGTTACTGACGACCTGTTGAACCAGATTGCTATCCCCAGCGGAAGTAACTTCTCAAACACCTTAACCACCAACGTAGGTAGCCTCGAAAATACCGGTGCTGAATTATCACTGAATCTCGTTCCTATTTCGAAACAGGATATGTACCTCTCGTTTGGTTTCAATGTTGGTTACAACAAGAACGAAATTACCAAACTGCTTGTTTCTGACGATCCTAACTTCATCGGTATTCTGTATGGAGACGGTATGACCGGTACAAAACAAGTTACCAGGGTAGGTTACCCGGCAAAATCTTTCTTCGTGAACCAGCAGGTTTATGATGCAAACGGAAATCCGATGGAAGGTTTATATGTTGACCTTTCAGAACAAGGCGGAACCGTTAACGGCGACAATGCAGATAAATATATTTATCATAACCCGGCACCTGATTACCTCCTTGGATTATCAGCCCGTTTTACCTATAAAAACTTCGATTTCTCGGCCAGTTCGCGTGCAAGTATCGGAAACTACGTGTACAACCAGGTTGCTGCAGGCGCATCGTACGACCAGATGTACCAGATCGGTTACTGGAAAAATATGCCAACCTACCTGGATGATACCAAGTTCGTGAAACGCCAGTTTACCAGCGATTACTTTGTAGAAAACGGTTCGTTCTTCAAACTGGATAACCTGAGCGCTGGTTATAAATTCGAAAACATTTATAAAAAACTGAATGCACGTGTAAGCTTCACCGTTCAGAATGTACTTACCGTTACCAAATACAAAGGCCTCGATCCTGAAGTTAGCGATGGTATTGACAACAATTTCTATCCAAGGCCCCGTACCTTTATGCTTGGCGTAAGTTTCAGCTACTAATCATTAAAAAAACAGAACAGATATGAATAAAATATTAATAATAGCAGGTTTTTTCCTTTCGACACTGATGATTTCATCATGTGTGAAAGATCTGGATGTGACCCCGCTTGATAAAAACAAGATTCTGTCAGGTAATCTTAATGATGACCCTGCATACCTACAGCAAGCACTGGGTAAAATCTACGCAAGTTTTATTATCGCTGGTCAAGGCGGCGGATACCCCGACGATATCACAGCCTCCGATAACAACTTTTTCACCACCACACGTGCATTATGGAACCTCCAGGAAATTACAACGGATGAGGCCATTTGCGCATGGGGCGATGTTGGTATTGCCGACCTGAATACACAAACCTGGAGCCCTCAGAATCCTTTCCTCACCGCTTTATACCAGCGTTTGAGCCTGAGTGTTACCTATGCCAACGAATTCATCAGGAATACCGACGGTAACAATGACCCAACCATAGTACGTTACAATGCCGAAGCACGCTTCCTCAGGGCTCTGGCATATGCTTATGATATGGACCTTTTTGGGAATCCTCCTTTTACTACCGAAAAAGACCAGGTTGGTAACTTCTTCCCGAAACAATTAGATGAAAATATGGTTGAAGGTCGTAAAAAGCTATTCAATTATATTACTGCCGAGCTGAGAAGCATCGAAAATAAACTGGGCGCCCCCAAGTTCTCGTACCCACAAGCCGACCAGGCTGCCTGCTGGATGTTACTGGCACGCGTTTACCTGAATGCCGAAGTATATACCGGAACTGAAAAATACGACAGTGTAATTTTCTATACCAATAAAGTTCTCGACAGCAAAAAATACTCGCTGGCTACCAACTACAGGCAAAATTTCAGTGCTGATAATGACGCAACACGTAACCCTGAAATGATTTTCAGTTGGAACCTGGATGGTGTTTACACACAAGGTTATATTGGAACTACATTTATCATTGAGTCGAGCTGCGATGCACGCTATATCAAGGCCGAAGATTTCCATGGCCTTACCTCCAACACCAACTGGAACGGTAACCGCGCCCGGAAGCAGTTTATGTATACCATGTTAGGCGACACAACTGAGGTGTATGGCAACAACCCCATACCCTGGACTGTGGACACAATGTTTAAGCAGAGCCCCGATACCCGTATTTTCTGCAAGGTGAAGAAAAACGTTGATATTCCAAGCGCAGGATCAAGCGGCGATTATGGTATAGGTATTTATAAATTTACAGCTAAGAACGCCGATGGTTCCAAAGCTGTTAACTATAACACCGCTTATGCAAGCACCGACTTCCCTATTTTCCGCCTGGCTGATGCATATATGATGAGGGCCGAAGCCAAATTCAGGAAAAATGATAAGGCAGGTGCAGTAGCCGACATTAATGTTGTAAGACAACGCGCTTTTGGCAACACCAATGGTAATATTACTGAAGGTGAGCTCACAGCAGATTTTATTCTGGCTGAGCGTGGTCGCGAATTCTATTATGAAGCACAAAGGCGTACCGATCTTGTCCGCTTTGGTAAATTTACTGATGGAGGGTACAACTGGGCATGGAAAGGCGGCGTTTACAACGGTACCAATACCGCTAAAAAGCTAAACGTATTCCCGATACCCGGCGATGAAATTTCGTCCAACCCGAACATCAAACAAAATCCTGGTTATTAATCCTTTAAACTCTAAAACAATGAAGAATAACTTAATCATATTTTTAACGTTCATTGGGTTGATCAGTCTTTTGTCCGGATGTGAAAAGGATGGGACAAACGTAGTGATCTCCGAAAACCCAATAGCCCCAACCATAGTTTCCCTTCCCAACTTAACCCTTCAGAGGGCTAACGGAAACCAGGTACTTACTTTCAAAGGTACCTTAGTTGACCCGGGTTTCAAGGCTTCGGCTACCTATTCCCTCGAAGCATGTGCCAAAGGAACCAATTTTGCTGATGTACTGCCGATTCTTTCGGGTGTGCAGGATACCTCTATGAAAATTACTGTCAGCGACCTGAATAGCATAATGCTGAAAAAATTTCCTGCCGACCAATCGTCGGAAGTAGATTTCCGCATTCGCGCTGTACTAACCGCAGATGCAGGTACTGGTTATACTCCTTTGGTTTATACTTCAGCCGTAAAATCAGCAACTGTTACTTTGTATGGTTTGCCAAGCCTCGATTTACTAAATTCCGGAAAGGATCAGAAAATTGAATCAGCATTAGGCGATGGCACTTACTTCGGTTATGTTAAACTCGACATTACTAAACCTTTCACTCTTAAAGACCCTGATTTTGGCACTCTTTATGGTGGAGATAACAATGTTCTCGCCGTTAATGGAGCTGCTATTGCAATTCCTGCCGACCCGGGAAGTGGTTGGTACAAACTCACCGCGGATACCAAAGGCTTGACCTATAAGTTGGAAGCATATAGAGTTGGAGTAATCGGTTCGTCAACCCCTAATGGTTGGAATACACCTGATACAAAGATGGATTACAATCCGACTAGCGGTACCTGGTCCATTACACTTGATCTAACTGCTGGAGCTATCAAATTCAGGTTAAATGATAACTGGAGCGCTTCTTCTGGTTTCAACTTAGGGCTTGGTGATGCAGCACATCCGGGATATTCCTTAACCAATCTTTGGAATAATGGAGGCAGTCAAGACATCCCTATTGATGCAGCAGGCAACTATACCCTCACGCTTACTGTTGCAGGAAGCAAATATAGTTGTACAATCGTAAAGAACTAATGTGAATTCAGAGATTAGTTAAAATAATCAGACTCAAAAAAAACGAACTATGAAAAAAACCATATATAGATTATTGGCCCTCCTGGTTACAGTGTCAGTATTTTTTGCCGCATGTACCAAGGAAGACCCGGATGTAAAATTAGATCCGAAGCTTTCAACCTCACAGTTGTCGAATATCACTTCCGACGGGGCGACACTTACTGGTTTTGTTATAGCAGCCGGAAGCGGAGTAGTTGAAAAGGGTATTGTGTACAACACCTCACCCAAACCAACCATTGCCAACAGCAAAGCTGTATATACCGGCGACACAAAGGGAGCTACATACCCGGTTACTTTAACCGGCCTGAATTATGCTACCAAGTATTATGCCTGCTCATACGCAACCCTCGAAGATGGAAGTACCATTTATGGTGAAGAATTCAACTTTACCACATTACCGGTAGTTCCTACTGTAAATACAGCTGCTGTTACCGAAATTGCCGGTAAATCAGCTTCCTGCGGCGGTATAGTGATGGTTACCGGTGGTGCCGTTATTTCTAAACAAGGCGTTTGCTGGTCAACAAAACCAAATCCTACTGTTGCCGACAGCAAAACTGAGAATGGCAATGGTTCAGGTCCATACGTAAGTGTACTTACTAATTTAAAAGGAAAAACAACTTACTATGTACGTGCTTATGCTACCAACAGCGCAGGCACAGGTTACGGCCCCGA
>DGQJ01000188.1:0-1056 GCA_002389705.1 Bacteroidales bacterium UBA4417 | reverse complement strand
ACCAGCAACATTACCGGATTAAATATAGCTACCACCTACCATGTTCGTTCATATGCAACAAACTCAGCCGGAACAGGTTATGGAGCCGATGTTACCTTTATGACATTCCCGACTGCTATTTACGCGCTGGGCGATGGAACCGAAGCCGGATGGGACAACACCAAAGCTCTTCAGATGAATCAATCATCAACTGCTGGAGTTTATGTTGCCGAACTGAACCTTACAGCAGAAAAAAACCTGAAATTCATTTTAACCCTCGGACAGTGGCAACCACAATGGGGTCAGGCTTCCGGACAACCAGCCGGTACATTAGGTGCTAACCTGGGTGGCGGCAGTGATCCGGATGCAATCCCAACCCCGAAACCGGATGGCAAATACAAAGTTACCGTTGATTTGGGTAAAATGACCTATACCATTGCTCCTGCAATTCCTTTAGAATTGTACATGATTGGTGATGGTGTTGGCGAATGGGACTGGTCAAAGACTGACCTGCCAATGATACCGGTAAATAGTCATCCGAATTTATTCTGGAAAATTGTCTGGATGAAAGCCGCCGGTGGTTTTAAATTCGCGCCACAAAAAGAATGGAAAGACGATTTCGGTAAAACAGGCTCAGCCACTGTAAGTGCTGATGGCACAGTATACGCCAAGGGTGGTGACAATATTGATGTTCCGGGCACACCTGGTTACTATATGGTTGTAGTTGATTACACCGGTGGTAAAATAGCCATCGCCGATCCTAAAGTATACCTGATGGGTAACACCATCGGATCGTGGGAAACCGGTAATCCTAACGGTTTATTCACCGTTGATAATGCAAACCATCTAGTAACTATCACCAAAACACTGGCTGCCGACGAATTGCGCATGTACGCATGGCATCCATGGTTTACTGATTGGTGGCAGTCAGAGTTTATTATCCTGGACAATAAAATTGAATTCCGTGGCAAAGGCGGAGATCAGACCCGTGTACCGGTAACTGCCGGATCGCATACCATTGATCTGAACTTCCAGACCGGAGCAGGCGAAATTAAATAGTGCTGGTTAATTAGTTAG
>DGQJ01000186.1:2446-5807 GCA_002389705.1 Bacteroidales bacterium UBA4417 | reverse complement strand
ATGGGCGACGAAGTACCGCCACGCCGCGAATTTATTGAACGTAACGCAAAATACGCCAAAATCGACATATAGTAAATCGGGTTAGGAATACGCTGTGATTTACGAACTAAAAGCCGGTGCCTGCAAAGGACCGGTTTTTTTTATTGATAAATTTAAATCCTCGAACCCTGTTTCATGAAACGGGCTCTGCTGCCGGCACCTGTTTTGATTCTGCACAGTATCTTCACATCACATTTATGAAAACCTGGCGTAAATTTGACACTTTTGTGCTATTGCATTGGGTTGACATTTAAATGTACATTTGTTCTATTCTGATTTTTACCTGTATTGGAATTCGCTTACTGGCAGGTTTTTCCACATTTCTTCACTATATACTCATTAAATCAGAATCTCATTAGCTCTTTCGTATACCTGGATCGAAATTTCCGTTTTCCACTTCGATTACAGGAGGCTTTTATCATTTAAAATCAAATGAATAATTGCAATGTTTAACCATTTAAAATGACAACATTATGTTAACATTATTTCGCAGGCGACTGGGTTTGGGATGGCTACCCGACTATCCCGATTTCAGGGACCTTACCCTTGAACACGACCAGGTTTCGAACCGGCTGAAAAGCCTCGGACAAACTTCGGTGAAAAAGATGTTTAACAAAACTGATGCCTCAAAGCTGACCAAAGCCACGCTACCCGATTCAGTTTCGCTGGTGCCATGGTTTTCGCCGGTCGAGGACCAGGGTCAGCTTGGTTCGTGTACCGCCAATGCCGGGGTTGGAATTATTGAATACTTCGAACGGCGGGCCTTTGGCAAACACACCGATGCATCGAGGCTTTTCCTGTACAAAGCCACGCGCAACCTGATGCACGAAACCGGCGATACCGGCGCTTTTCTGCGCACAACCATGGGCGCCATGGTGCTTTTCGGGCTTCCTCCCGAAGAATACTGGCCATACCAGGAAGCTGATTTCGACAAGGAACCCACTGCTTTTTGTTATGCCTTTGCCCAGAATTACCAGGCCATGAGCTATTACCGGCTCGATCCCCCGGGTACCAAAAGTACTGACCTGCTCAGCCAGATTAAGGTAAACCTGTCGGTGGGCCTGCCGGCCATGTTTGGATTTACGGTGTACAGCTCCATCGAACAGGCCGACGATAATGGTGGCAAAATCCCTTACCCGACCAAAGGCGATAAAATTGCAGGCGGACATGCCGTGGTGGTAGCCGGTTACAATGACAAAATGAAAATTAAAAATAAGGCAGCCGGAGCCAAAGAAACAACAGGCGCCTTGCTGATCCGCAATTCGTGGGGAACAGGCTGGGGCGATAAAGGCTATGGCTGGCTTCCGTACGATTATGTGCTGAAAGGCCTTGCCGACGATTGGTGGTCGCTGCTGAAAAACGAATGGGTGGAAACCGGCAATTTTAAGCCATAAAGAACCTTTTACTGATATTTATGGCTTTGTAAACAGCGAAAATAGACTCCATAGTATGCTAAGCACAACGCTGCAGCAATACTGTGGAGTTTTTTTGACCCGGGATTTATAACCGAATTTCAGGAAACCGAAACCAATAAAAAAGCGATACCCTCATAATATGAATAAACAAGGTGAATACAAACAGCCGGCTATGACTAACTGGTACGATCCCAGGCAGTTGTCGGCAACAGCCCTGAAGGCATTGGTTTCGGGTACTTTTGCCAGCTATGCCGACAAAAGGGAACTACAAGCCGCCCTGGGAAAAGGCAATGTGCCTCTCGACTTTAGTCAGGATGCTGATACAGGGTTGCCTGTTGACGAATTTTGGATTGATTTTATTTCCGATACAGGCGATGGATTTAATTCCACCTACACCGTTGCCGACCTGCAGGCGCAGCATTTACAGGTAACGTTAAATCCGGCATACACAGGAGCGAGGAAAACTGAAATTACCCATTGGGATCTTCCTGCCGGGAACATACTGTTGCTGGGCGGCGACCAGGTGTATCCAACGCCTTCGATGCAGGCTTACGAAAACCGTTTTAAAGTTCCGTTCAGGGCTGCGTCCAACAAGTATCACCATGCAGGGAAATCAGTTTTTAAAATGTTTGCTATACCCGGTAACCACGACTGGTACGACGGGCTTGGCAGTTTTATAAAACTTTTCTGCCAGCAACGCCGCATCGGGCAATGGCAAACAGAGCAGTTCCGCAGTTATTATGCAATGAAAATTACGGCTAACCTGTGGATTTGGGCCACCGATGTTCAGCTAAATTCCGATATCGACAAACCCCAGCTGGATTACTTCCGCGATATCGCAAACCAGTATATGAACCATGGCGACAGGGTAATACTGGTTACCGCCGAGCCAGCCTGGGTTTATCAAATGATTGATCGTAAAAACACTTCCTACCGGCGGCTGCGTTTTTTTGAAGATGTATTTATTACCGACGACAAATACCAGTTAAAGAAAGGGAAGAAATTCAGGCTGGTGGCTACACTTACCGGCGACTTTCACCATTACTCGCGTTACGGCGAAACAAAAACCTGGGATGATGGCACCACCTATACCAACCAACTGGTTACAGCCGGCGGCGGAGGGGCATTTCTGCATCCCACCCATAACCTGCCACAAACGCTTACCGAACCTGATAATACAGGCAGATCAACAGCCGGGCCAGGCAGAATTCAGGACCCTAAACTCGAGGCCTGTTTCCCCGATCAGAAACAGTCGCGGAAAATTGCAAACAATATGCTGCTGTTTCCAGTTAAAAATATAGCTTTCTGGATCACCTTCACGGCAATTGAACTTTTGCTGGCGTGGATGCTGCAAAGCACTTCGAAACACGAGCCCCTTAGCTTTTTGCAGCAGCTGGCCGGGGTAAGCGGGATGCCGGGCTTTTTCGTGGTAATTGCACGTCACCTTTACCTGAACCCGCCGGTGTTATTTATCTGCCTGTTTGTAGTTATCGGGTTGTACGTGTTTGCCGATGGTAACGGCGGGAAGCGGAATTATAAATGGATAGGNNGCCGGAAGTTTTATCATGGGGTTCTATCTCTGGTTCTGCAGCCTTTATCTAAATATTCACATCGACGAAAGCTTCTCGGCATTCGGATACCCGCATTTTAAAAATTTCCTGCGCATCCATGTTAAAAACGATGGTACGGTAACCATTTACCCGATTGGTATCGAACGCGTGGTAACACACTGGAAGCAGGAGGGAAGCGGCGAATCCATCACTTTTGTTTCGGAAGAAACAGCCACATATTATTTAATTGAACCACCCGTCGAAATTACAGGATCAGTTTAAGATCTGCAGTTCACTATAAATTGGACGGGGGGTGAGGTTGAAGTCCAAACCTAAGGATAAAAGGATCGTAAATCA
>DGQJ01000186.1:1626-2419 GCA_002389705.1 Bacteroidales bacterium UBA4417 | reverse complement strand
TCAGCTTGTATTGCCTTGCGCAGCCCATGGGCGGCGGCCTCAACTGGATGCCCGACGGCAACAGCTTTACCAACCTCGATAAATATACCATCGTTAAAACTGAACTGCCATCGTTCTCAAAATCGGTGTTATTCGACTTCGATAAACTGCTGCCCCGCGACGAATCGCACCCCCGCAATGTATCGTCGTACGTGCTTTCGAAGGATATGAAACAGGTGCTCCTAAAAATAAACACCCAAACCCAGTACCATAAAACTACCGGCGAAGTGTGGGTTTACAATTCAGTGGACGGCAAAATAAAACAACTGGGCAAAACCCTGCGGACCGACGGGCTGATGTATCCCAAATTCTCGCCCGACGGATCGAAAGTTGCTTACGTGTACCAGGATAAATCGGGCAACAAGGTGGTGTATAATTTGTATGTTGAAGAACTGAAAACCGGCAAAATAAAACAGCTTACCTTCGATACCCGCGACCGTAGCATAAACGGAACCTTCGATTGGGTGTATTCCGAAGAGTTGTTTTGTACCGATGGTTTCCGCTGGAGCCCCGACGGCACACGCATAGCCTACTGGAATGTGGATGCCTCGAAAGTGCGCAATTACCTGATGCTGAATACTACCGACTCCATTTATCCTTTTACGGTGGCCGTTGAATATCCCAAGGCAGGTGAAGATCCTTCGCCAACAAAAATCGGCGTGGTCGATCTGGCAACAGCCAAAACCCTGTGGATGAAAGTTGAAGGCGACCCGCGTCAGAATTACCTGGTTAAAATGGAATGGGCTTCGAAAAG
>DGQJ01000186.1:0-1509 GCA_002389705.1 Bacteroidales bacterium UBA4417 | reverse complement strand
TGTACCGCATTGGTATGGATGGTAAGGAAAGCATCATCACCACTGGCGCTTTCGATGTAATAAAAATATACCTCATCGATGAACCGAACAACCTGCTGTATTTTGCTGCCACGCCCGAAAATGCCACGCAGCGTTATATGTATTGTACCAAACTCGATGGCTCCGGTACTCTGCAACGGGTAACCCCATCCGATTTTACCGGTACCAACGATTATATGCTTTCGCCTAATGGCAAATGGGCCCGTCATAATTTTTCGTGCCACCTTTATTACCCGGCTTCGGAGTGGGTATCGCTGCCTGCACATGAACCGGTGGATCCGGCAAAGAGTATTCTCAAAAACCTGAAAGAAGATCCCTTTGGTAAGCAGGTTTCGTTTTTTAAAGTTACCACCGAAGATGGTATCACCCTTGATGGCTGGATTGCCAAACCCAAGGATTTTGACCCTTCGAAAAAATACCCCGTATTCTTTTATGTGTACGGCGAACCCTGGGGATGCACCGTGTTCGACAATTCACGGATTGGCCGCTCAGGTCAGTTTGGTGGCAATATTGCCGATATGGGCTACCTGTATGTATCGGTNNGCAAAAGAAGTGCTGAAATGGAACTATTGCGACACCAGCCGCGTGGCCGTACATGGCTGGAGCGGCGGAGGTTCGTCGACACTCAACCTGATGTTCCAGTACCCCGAAATATTTAAAACCGGTATTGCCACAGCTGCCGTAGCCAACCAGCTGGCTTACGATAACGCCTATCAGGAACGTTATATGGGCATTCCTGCCGAAAGCAGGGCCGATTTTATTGCCGGCTCGCCTTATACCTATGCCAAAAACCTGAAAGGTAACCTGCTGTATATTCACGGCACCGGCGACGATAACGTGCATTATGCCAATGCCGAAAAGCTTTTCAATGAGCTGATAAGATACAACAAAACATTCCAGATGATGGTGTACCCCATGCGTTCGCACGGTATTTACGAAGGCGAAGGCACCTCGATGCACCTGGCTACCACCTGCAAAAAATTCCTGCTCGAAAACTGCCCTCCGGGAGGAAGGTAGGGATGTGGGATGTGGGATGTGGGATTGCGGATTGGGGATTTCGTGATTGCGGATTGCGCTTGCGTAAGGACGTTAGCTGGCAGGGATTGGGGGAAGTTGGATGTTGGATGTTGGATGTTGGATGTTGGATGTTGGATTGCGGATTGGCGATTGCGGGATTAGAAGGATGTTGGATGTAGGATTGCTGGATATAAGATGTTCCTGCTCGCAAAGAAGGAGTAGATTGTGCAGATCAATCAGGTTAAGAAAATTCTGAAAGTACGTCCTCCCCTGGTCACAGGGGAGGTGCCGACAGGCGGAGGGGTAATCTCACGAGAAAACTCCTTATAAGCATACCCACCCCAGCCCTCCCTGGAAAACAGGGAGGGAGCAGATTGTACAAAATAAGAACG
This sequence comes from Bacteroidales bacterium UBA4417, assembly GCA_002389705.1. GTDB lineage: Bacteria > Bacteroidota > Bacteroidia > Bacteroidales > UBA4417 > UBA4417. The sequence continues at coordinate 61 of DGQJ01000186.1, read as the reverse complement.
ATCCGTAATCTTCAATAAAATTATATTCAGATGGTACTCTCCTGGTCAAATGGGAGTTGCA
>DGQJ01000298.1:3895-5202 GCA_002389705.1 Bacteroidales bacterium UBA4417 | reverse complement strand
ATATATACCGTCCTGAAGTTAAAAATGATCGCAGCGAATCGCGCCCTTCGGAGTACCGCAACGTAGAACAGGCCAGAACAGGGCGAAAAATCGAACAAACCAATGCCCGTTCGAACGATCCTGGCGCCAGCCGCACCCGCTCCAACATGGAACAATCGCGCAACCAGGTAAAACAGCAGCCCGCCAGCAACCAAAACCGGCAGAGCAGCAGCGAACAGCGTGGTTCCTCCAACACCTCAAACAACAGGAATACCGAAATGAGAGGTGGGCAAACAACACCGACCCGTAACGGTTCATCAACCGACACGCGAAATGGTTCTGTAAACAGGGAATCGCAATCCGATCAACGCATGGGTCCACAGGTTTATCCTGAAAAGAATTCTTCCCGTTCTTCGTCTGAATCGCAAAGAGGCTCAGGAAACTACGAGAATAGCAGGGGGAATGAAAAAAGCAAACCTGCAGCTGACAACAACCGGAATAACAACAGTAACAACCAGACCCGCAGCAGCTCGCCCGACCTGAACAAAGTTTACAGTAATCCGCAGCGCGAACAAGGAAATACTTCCCGCTCATCGGCTCAGCCGGCTCGCGAGCAGAAACAAAAAGAAGCGCCTGCCACCAACAGCCGGGGCGAAAGTTCCGAAAGAAAACAGGCTGCCAGGGAAGAACAAGGGGATCGCTCCAGAACTTCCCAAAGCAGTGAACGCGGTTCTACTCCCAACAATGAACGCAGGTAATGAAAAGTGAAGTGAATGGTTAAAAAGTTGCAGTAATACGCTGCAACTTTTTTTTGTTTCAGCAGTTTCTACTTCTCCCGGAGCCCTTACAAACTACGCTGCGTGCTGAAGAATAAATTTGTATTTTTAACCTTCAAAAAAAACCTGAATTATGAATTGGGCTTACCTGCACATTCTCACCAATCATTTCCCGATCGTTGGAATTATCATCGGAACACTCTTGTTGATTTCAGGCATGGTTTTAAAAAATGAAGGTATCAGGATCAGTGGCCTGGGGACAATTGTTTTTGCTTCCGTTATGGCTGTTGTGGCTGATCTTACGGGTGACCCGGCAAAAGATGCTTTACATCAACTTCCCGGCATCTCCGAAAGCCTGGTAAACCGGCACGAGGATATCGCATCAGTGTCACTGTTCCTGATGATACCCACCGGTTTGCTTGCAGTTTTAACTATTTATAGCATCATAAAAAAGGAGCGCTCTGTTAAGTTCCTGACTATTATTACCCTTATTCTTTCGCTGGTAAGTTGCGTGGTTATGGGTTATGTGGGGCACACCGGCGGACAGATAAA
>DGQJ01000298.1:0-3835 GCA_002389705.1 Bacteroidales bacterium UBA4417 | reverse complement strand
TCATCATCGTAGTATTTGTAAAACCAGGTTATGGTTTCAATACCCTTATAAAAACATTCAAGATGATAATTTTCGTTTGGCGAATGTGCCGCATCGGTGTCGAGGCCAAAGCCCATCAATATAGACTTAATGCCCAGCACCTGCTCGAAAGTGGATATGATCGGGATGCTGCCGCCGCTACGGGTTGGGATAGGTTTTATACCATAAGTGGTTTCGTAGGCTTTGCTGGCAGCCCGGTAAGCAGCCGTATTAGTTGGGGCTACATACGGATAACCGCCGTGGTGTTCGGTTACTTTAACTCTAACATAATCGGGAGCGATGGACTCGAAATGACGGGTAAAAAGCTGCGCAATTTTACCGGGTTGCTGGTGTGGCACAAGACGCATGCTGATTTTTGCAAATGCTTTGGCCGGGAGTACGGTTTTTGAGCCTTCGCCGGTGTAGCCGCTCCAAATGCCGTTCACATCCAACGTCGGGCGTATGCTGGTGCATTCGTTTTCGCTATAGCCTTTTTCGCAAAGTGTTGCTTCGATGTTCAGCTTGTTTTTATACTCTTCGATATCAAAAGGAGCACGGGCCATATCGGCACGCTCTTCGGCTGATAATTCGAGCACATCATCGTAAAACCCCGGAATGGTGATGTGGTTATTTTCGTCGTGCAGTGAGGCAATCATTTTGGCAAGGATATTGGCCGGGTTTGCCACGGCTCCGCCATATAAACCTGAATGCAGGTCCTTGTCGGGGCCGGATACTTCCACCTCCATATAAGCAAGCCCGCGCAGGCCAACCGTAATGCTTGGAATATCAATGGCTATCATGCTGGTGTCCGATACCAGTATAAGGTCGGCTTTCAAAAGATCCTTGTGCTGGNNGGGCAACCACAACGCAAGCGCCGGTGAGCCCATTTCTTCCTCGCCTTCAATCATCCATTTTACGTTTGCCTTCAGCTGTTTGGTTTCGACGAGGTATTCAAACGCTTTTACCTGCATGAATAACTGACCTTTGTCGTCGACAGCGCCGCGGGCATAAATTTTTTCATCACGTATTTCGGGCTCAAAAGGAGGGGAGTGCCAGAGTTCTACCGGGTCGACAGGCATCACATCGTAATGGCCATAAACGAGTATGGTTGGATAGGTTGCATCAATTATCTTTTCGCCATACACTACCGGGTGTCCGGTGGTTGGCATAATTTCGGCTTTGTCGGCACCGGCTTTCAGCAATTGATCCACGATGTATTGCGCGGTTTTAACCATATCCTCTTTGTGCTCACTCTGCGAGCTGATGGATGGAATACGGATTAAGCCAAACAGCTCGTCGAGGAAACGTTGGGAGTTGGATTGGATGTAGGATTTCAGGTTTTCCATGGGTATTTTGTTTTTTTTATACGCTCATCAGATATGCGACAAAATTAGCATCTTAGGGGTTATAATCAAGAGGCTTTTCAGAATTGTTTTTTTAATATTAAAATCTTTGCGTTAAAAATACTCATCCGTTAAATAATTTATTCCTGTGAATGGATTTTCCATTCCGGATCAACAGGGCATGGTAGCTTGAGGGTATGTCGTGATCCCACTCCCGGAGCAGGATGTAAATTAAAACGCGGTCGAGATGTACAAAAATACCAATGTATAAAGCAAACATGAAATGGCTCCCATTCACGCCAAGTATCAGGAGTGAGAATTCAACAACCAGATAAATCCCCCAGAATTTTGATAAAATTGCATGTGGTGAAGGCAATTTCCCAAATCGCGCCAGGCTTACCAGGTACATCATGGTTTCAAGGCAGATTATTCCTGAAATCAATATAATATTGCCGGTGATCTGTAGCGGGTTTGTTGAGGTTATAAAAATGAGAAAGGATATATAAAAAATCAGGTCGATAATGGTGTCGGACAATCTGAAGTTGTCAGTTGATATGTTTAACTTCCGGGCAATTATGCCGTCGAAAACATCAGTCAATAAACCAATGTAAAGCAGCAGTAAAACAATCCATTTCAACTGATCAGCTTTCAGAAGTACAAACAGGATTATAATGCAGGCGAATACAAGCCTGCTATATAAAAGTACTTTTGGGATATTGTGCTTCAATTTGTTGGAATAAATGTGCAGGAAAATATTAAATTGAAAGCAAAAGGGCCTGACCCCAACGCTATTTTTGATCTGGTTTCTCGAAATATTTTATTTCAAAAGTTTCGCCATCGAATTCGCCGTAGGAGTAATGTTTTACCCAGTCGCCAAGGATGATGCAATGTGCTTTTTCTGACACATTAAAAATGGTGGGTATATGCCGGTGGCCAAAAACAAAGTAATCGATTTCGGGGTTTTGTTTTGCGGTTTCGGTTGAAAATATCCGCAGGAACTCCTTGTCGGTTTCGAAGAAGTTTTCATCCTTATCCTGCTTGATCATATTCGAAATACGGCTTCCGCGCGAGAAGTAGAGCCCCATTTTTATGCCGATATCCGGATGCAGCCATCGGAACAGGAACTGGTTGAATTTCGATAAAAAAACTTTTTTCAGAAATTTATACCCGTGGTCGCCGGGGCCAAGGCCATCGCCATGGGCGAGGAAGAATTTACGGCCTTTCAGGTCTATAACCTGCGTATCATCGTGGATGGTAACACCAGATTCTTCATCCAGGTAATTAAAAGCCCAGAAATCGTGGTTTCCTTTAAAAAAATGAACCGGGATGCCTTTTTCAGTAATCTCGGCCAGCTTGCTGAATAAGCGGGTATAGCCCTTGGGAACTACATTTTTATACTCGAACCAGAAATCGAACAGGTCGCCCATCAGGTAAATAGCTTCCGCGTCCTGCTGAACCATATCGAGCCAGCGGATCAGCTTTTTTTCCCGTACCAGGCTGCTCTTCCGGTCGGGAATGCCCAGATGAAAATCGCTGGCAAAGTATATTTTGGTTTTTGTTAAATTCATGCGGGGGTTAAGTTTTGGTTTTAGATATTTTTCCTGATCATTTCTTCCAGTTCCCTCAAAGGCGGGTTGTTGGCAATAATACGGCCATCTTTCCCAATGAGCATTAGCTTTGGCAGCGATTTTACCATATAGGTTCTGCAATATTCCGATTTCAGCCCGCTGGTATCAATTACCTGCGTCCAGTATGCTTTGTCGAGCATATAAGCGCGTTTCCATAGTTCTGTATCCGAATCCACCGAGATGGCATAAATTTCGAACCCGCGATCGTGGTTACGGGTATAAACCGGGGCCAGGTTCAGGTTGGTTTGCCTGCAAAGCGCGTTCCAGCTGCTCCAGAAATATACCAGTGTAAGTTTTCCTTTGAGCGAAGAAAGTTTTACCACGACGCCTTTAGCATTTGGCAGACTGATTTCGGGTGCGGGCATGCCCGGTTTCAGGTTGGCATTATGGGCTTCCAGATCGGCCTGGTCAGCTTTAAAGGCAAGCATCCGCAGGTGGAAATCGTTTACCATGCTGTTTTCGGGATAGCGGTGATAAAGCGAACTGTCGAGTTGCAAAAAAAGCTCAGGGTGTGTATCCTCGGAGAGTACCGGGTTAGGCCCGAAATNNATCGAGACGTGGTTTCAGTATGGCGAAATCCTTGTTTTCGCGTTTATCGGCAAAAACTTCCGAAAGCGAATCAACCTCGCTGAGGTTAGCATTGGTAAAGCACTGGTATTCGGCATATAATTCCGAATCTTTCGATCCGCTAACGTGGTAATTGTTGCGAAGGTGATGGCCATTGCCGGTTAAGGTAATGGTCTGATTCGGGGCGAGTACCAGCGTAATTTCCTGCCCGTTGCGAAGTTTCAGGGTATAAAAACCGGGTTGTTTCACCGGCAAGGTAATACTGAATTTACCCGATCC
>DGQJ01000236.1:10838-11803 GCA_002389705.1 Bacteroidales bacterium UBA4417 | reverse complement strand
GCAATACTCGGGCAATCGTCGTCTTTATCCGGAATGCTGTCGTTGTCAGTATCCTGGTAAGGGCACCCAAAATTATCTGCAGGTCCTTTTATGCCGGGGCATTTATCCGATTCATCGATAATGCCATCGCCATCGCTATCGCTGAAAGGGCATCCTTTATTTTGTAGCGAGCCTATGAGGGTAGGGCAGTTATCGTCCTTGTCGCGGATACCATCACCATCCTGGTCGGGGCAACCACCCATAGCAGCAGGGCCGGCATTATAAGGGCATTCGTCATTCTGATCCATAATACTGTCGCCATCGCTGTCGGGGCAACCATTAAATGCATCAATGCCTTTCACATCCGGGCATTGATCAAGGTTATCAATAATACCATCACCATCGCTATCAGGGCAACCATCGAATTCTTTTAATCCGGCAACTTCGGGACATTTATCACTGGCATCAGTAATGCCATCGCCATCAGCATCAGGGCAACCTTTCAACTCCCATAAACCGGCAACCTCCGGACATTGATCAACTTTATCGGAAACATTGTCCTTATCCTTATCGCGTGGATGTCCGTAATAAATCGGTACCTTGAATATTACTGATGCCGATGAACCATACCTGTTTTTGGTTGTGGTCATTGCCGAGAACATATCATTCCATCCCACCCAAACCGGGCCCAGCCGTAATCCCAGGCCTACATTCCACTGTTTGTACATATTGTATTGAACCGGGAATGAAATTCCGAACCATTTCAGGTCGTAGCGGGGAACTATATTTATGGAGGAAAGGTAATGCACCTTGTTCACATTGCTGTTGCCCTGGTTAAGTGCCAGGTAAGGTGTTACATTGAGGTAGAGCCCTTTGGCAAGCCTCACATCTGCCTGCAAACTGAGGCAAAGCGGCAGGTTCATCCTGTAATTATCAGAAACCTCGTAGTATGTAAAATTGCTGTCGATCACGGCATTCAGGTCGTC
>DGQJ01000236.1:0-10733 GCA_002389705.1 Bacteroidales bacterium UBA4417 | reverse complement strand
ATTGAATTTATATTGATAATCTTCAGTCAGGTTGTCAGAAGCCCCATAATTTGTGTATGAATTGTAGAATGAAATTGTATCTTCTCCGTTCACTTCATAATTTAAATCCTTAATAAAGATATAGGCCGAACCAAGGCCCTGGTTTATTTTGAGTGTTGCACCGGCTTTCAGGAAATGTTTCTGGTTATCCAACAATACACGGGCATAGGTAAATCCGTACTCAGCCCATGAGTTGGCCTGGGCGCTCAGGTTCTCATTTTTAAGTTTTATTTTCCACAGGTCAGTTTCCTGGTTGAGTTTATCCAGCAATACGGCTGTGGATTCAGTCATATTATCAATATTCACGATGGTTCGCACTGAAGGCGTGAAGGCAATTGCATCCTTATCTGAAAGCGAAATCATAAATGAGAAAATATCCTGTTTTTCACTCACAATTCCTTTTTTGTCTTTTCCATCGAGGTTCCGGGTTATATATGGACTGTTAAAGTCAAGATCTTTCAATAATGATGGATGCCATAGAACATAGGGATCGAGACCGTAAAAATTATTTGAAAACATGGCATTTGTCGATGCCAGTGAAAGGTCGAACTTATAACGGCTGTCGGCAATTGAGGCAGGCTGGAGGCTAACCCCGGTGATGCCTGCATAATTACTGGACGCAAAAGGCAGGAAGTCCTGTGCATTTGCGTATTGTATCGCCAGCAACAGTGATATGGAAAGGTAAAGTGACTTTTTCATAAACAGGCATTAAGGTTCAAATTTTATCAAAAATAGTGAATTGCTCAGGTTTTAGGCACAACAAAATTAAAATATAGCTGATTATTTTTAATTAAGAATATCTTTGCGGACTGTATTTGATAACCTGTTCACGTTTATGGCGCATACAATACAAGCGGAATATATAAATATAGTGCAACTGCTTTGTAGTATTTATCCGGCAGAAGAAAGCCGCGCCATTGCCGACCGGTTATTCGGGCATTTTCTTAATCTCACGCCTGCCCAGCGGATGCTGGCCGGAAAAACGCTGGCCGACCATGAAATCAGTTTGCTACTGCAGGAAGCAACAAATAAAATACTGGATCACGTTCCGCTGCAGTATGTTACCGGCCAGGCTTATTTTATGGAAATGGATTTCAGGGTTAATCCATCCGTGCTCATTCCACGACCTGAAACAGAGGAAATGGTTAGTATGATCATCGCGCAATTGAAGCGTAATGAAAACCATCAACAACTTCGCATTATTGATATTGGAACCGGCAGTGGCTGCATTGCCGTTAGCCTGAAATATAACCTGCCGGGATCGACTGTAACAGCCGTCGATATTTCGGAAGATGCTTTGGCCGTAGCTGCTGCCAATGCCGGTGCTTACCATACTGCCATTGAATTTATACAGGCTGATATCCTCAACGAGGAATGCTGGGAAACTTTGCCCGGGTGCGAGGTTATAGTAAGCAATCCACCTTATGTTACCCAATCAGAGAAACCGCTGATGCTTCCAAATGTGCTTAATTATGAGCCCCATACAGCCTTATTTGTCCCTGATCATGATCCGTTGTTGTTTTACAGGGCTATTCTTCGGTTTGCCAAATGCAAACTGACTAACAAAGGGGTGCTTTGGTTTGAGATAAATGAAATATACGGCCAGGAATTAAAGAATATGGCTATAGATCAGGGNNTTTAGCGAGGTGAATATTATTTTTGATTTTCGGGGAAAAAGTCGATTTTTGCAATGTTATAAATACTAACCCAAATACAAATCCATTTACATAAAAAAAAATGACAGACACCATTAGAAAAACATTACGAGACTCAAAAGTTGCCAGGTGGTCGGCTTTGGCAGTTGTAGCATTTACCATGCTTACAGGCTATTATCTTACCGATGTAATTGCCCCTTTAAAAGGACTTCTCGAAGGTCGTTTAGGCTGGGATAGCTCCGATTTTGGATTCTTCAACAGCGGTTATGGCTGGTTCAATGTATTCCTCGGAATGCTGATTATCGGCGGTATTATTCTCGATAAAATGGGCGTTCGTTTCACGGGCCTCATGGCTGCCATTGTTATGGTGTGTGGTACAGCAATCAAATACTGGGCTGTTCAAACTCATTCGCTCGACGGCGTGATCTGGCATCCGCTCTGGTTCGATGTAAAAGCCCAGGTTTTAGTTGCCGGTCTTGGATTTGCAATTTTTGCTGTAGGTGTTGAAGTTGCCGGTATTACGGTTTCGAAAATTATTTACAAATGGTTTAAAGGTAAAGAGTTAGCACTGGCTATGGGACTCGAAATGGCCACTGCCAGATTGGGTACAGCACTTGCATTGGCAACCTCGGTTCCTATTGCAAAAGCCACCGGTATCATTGATGTTTCGCGCCCCATTCTGTTGGGTCTGATCCTGCTTTGCATCGGGCTGATCTCGTTCATCATGTATACTTTCATGGACAAAAAACTTGATGCTTCAGAAGTAGATGCTGATAGTCCTGCTGCCGAAGAAGAAGCTTTTAAACTTTCGGATATCGTGATGATAATTACCAACAAAGGATGGTGGTATATAGCTATATTGTGTGTTCTTTTCTATTCAGCGGTATTCCCTTTCCTGAAATATGCTGCCGACCTTATGGTAAATAAATTTGGCATCAGCGACGATCTTGCCGGTACCATTCCTTCGATGCTTCCGTTCGGAACCATCCTGCTTACACCGCTTTTCGGCAGTTTGTACGACCGGAAAGGAAAAGGTGCTACCATTATGATGATCGGTGCCAGCATTCTGATTGCTGTTCATGCTTTGTTTGCAGTACCGTTCCTGAGCCACTGGCTTGTAGCAATTGTACTGATACTTGCCCTTGGTGTTGGATTTTCACTTGTACCATCAGCTATGTGGCCTTCAGTACCTAAAATTATTCCCGAAAAACAATTGGGAACCGCTTATGCTCTTATTTTCTGGGTACAGAACTGGGGTTTAATGGGCGTTCCGGCCCTAATTGGCTGGGTGCTTGATAAATACTGCGTTACCGGACAGGTGATGCGTGAAGGAGTATCGGTTAATACTTATAACTATACGCTTCCGATGGTTATTTTCACTTGCTTTGGCCTGCTTGCTTTTCTTTTTGCCTACCTTCTTAAAGTTGAAGATAAAAAGAAAGGTTACGGCCTTGAGTTACCCAATATCCAGAAATAAAGGTTTTATCTAAGATAATTATAAAATCATGCCGGGCGGAGTTTTTAAACTTCGCCCGGTTCGTTTTTAGGACTTTTATTATAAATCGTTTTGTACTTTTGCAGCATAAACTCAATGTCTATGAAAAAGAACATCATCTTTGTTTTAATACTTGTAAACATTTTTTCGGTGCTGACTGCTGGTACGGGCAGGGACAAGAAAAACAAGCCCCAGGCTCCCAAAAATATCATTCTGATGATTGGCGATGGGATGGGAACTGCCCAGGTGTATGCCGGTTATACCGCGCTCAAAGGCATCATGAATATCACGGGCATGCCTGTGAGCGGATTTTCTGTTACATACTCGGCTGATGATTATATTACCGATTCAGGAGCCGGCGGCACTGCACTGGCTACCGGGGTTAAAACCAGGAACGGAAGCATAGGCGTGGATTCAACCGGGCAACCTGTTGAATCAATTCTTGAAAAAGCAGAACGAAAGGGACTGTCCACCGCCTTAATTTCAACTTCAGCTATTACGCATGCCACACCGGCATCGTTTATTGCCCATACCAGCGATCGCTCTAAATATGCTGATATTGCATTCGATTTTCTTCGCACGGATATCGATGTTTTTATTGGGGGTGGATACAACCATTTTGCCCGCCGTGCTGATAGCCTGAACCTGGTAGACAGCCTTAAAGCCAGAAATTATGTAGTTGTTCGAAGACTGGACGACGTAAATGTAAAATCAGTTACCCGGCTGGCTGCTTTGCTGGCTGATGAACATCTGCCCAGCATGGCCAAAGGGCGCGGTAACATGCTGCCCGATGCCACGGCTACTGCCTTGAAGATATTGAAGCGCAACGAACAGGGATTTTTCATGATGGTTGAAGGCTCGCAGATTGATTGGGGCGGACATGCCAACGATTTTAATTATGTGTTAGGCGAAGTTGTTGACTTCGATAATGCTGTTGGCAAAGCGCTTAAATTTGCCAAAGAGGATGGCGAAACCCTGGTTATTGTTACCGCTGATCACGAAACCGGCGGATTGGGATTAGTTGGCGGAAGTGTTGCAAACGGAGCTGTTCAGGGGAATTTTATCCTGAAAGATCATACTGCTGTGATGGTGCCCGTTTTTGCCTTCGGGCCGGGTGCCGAGATGTTTACAGGTGTTCAGGATAACACCGATATTTTTAAGAAGTGTGTTAAACTGCTTGGTTTGAAATAAAAAAAACTTCGGAGATCCTGTTATGAAACTCCTGATTGTTTCAGCCACTTCCCTCGAAATTAAACCCTTACTCGCTACGTTGGGAAAAGGAAGAGCCTTGCGACACCGGATCACCAGGTACAGGTATAAGCACTTTCAGGTTGACGTGTTGATTACCGGCGTAGGCATGGTACCCACCGCCACCGGAACTGCAATTGCCTTGGTAAGTTATAGCTATGATGTAGTTATAAACGCCGGTATCTGCGGAAGTTTCAACCGCGATCTTCCCCTGGGCAGCGTATTGAATATTAGCACCGATTGCCTCCCCGAAACAGGGGCCGAGGATGGAGAGCATTTCCTTTCCATTATTGACCTGAAATTGCTGGATCAGGATGAATTTCCATTTACTGCCGGAAAACTTGTTAATAACTCGGTTTTCGAAAGCCGGCTGATCAATGAATTGCCCGTAGCAAGCGGGGTTACAGTAAATACTGTTCATGGCAATGCTGCTTCCATCAGGGCATTTTTAGATTTACACCCAGCTGATACCGAATCGATGGAAGGAGCTGCGTTTATTTATGCCTGCAAAATGCATGGCATCAGGTATATACAAATAAGGAGTGTTTCTAATTACATCGAGGATCGCGATGTATCGCAATGGAATATCCCACTGGCTGTGCAGAATCTGAACCATTTCCTGCTCAATTTGTTGGAAGAATAAACAAAGATCACGTCATTATGTAAAGATAATCCAGGTTTATCATTCGTATTCCTTACATCGATCAACCTCAACATCCCNNGGACTTGATTTCGAGTATCATATGGCTGATGTTGAGCATTTGAACGGGGAAGCCTTTGCCGAAAAACCTGATATTACCAAGCTTAGTTTTCATGCCTTTCTGCACCTTGCGGGCAAATACCTGCTGCTCGATTCGGGGGCTGCACTCGGCTTTGGCGCGGGTCCCCTGGTAATCAGTAAACACCTTGAAAATTTCAGCGAACTGAGTGGGAAAACTGTTGCCATACCTGGCAAATTTACTACGGCCAACCTGCTTTTTTCACTTGCCATGACTCAACCCATCCATAAAAAGGAACTTCTTTTTTCGGAAATTGAAAATGCAATCCTGGCTGGCAGTGTCGATGCAGGTGTAATCATACACGAAAGTCGTTTTACTTACCATTCGAAGGGGTTACATAAACTGATGGATCTGGGTGAATACTGGGAACAGAAAACCGGGTCGCCGGTTCCTTTGGGAGGTATTGCCGCACATCACAGGCTCGATGAAGCTGTGATTGCAAAAGTAAACCGTTGTATACGCCGCAGTATTGAGTATGCCAATTCAAACAAAGACGGTTTAAATGAGTTTATACGTTGTAATGCCCGCGAAATGGATGAAGAGGTCATGAAACAGCACATCAGTTTGTATGTAAATGAATTTTCGGTGAGCCTTGGTTTGCAGGGTAAAAATGCTGTGATACAGATGTTTGAGCTCGCATGCCAGGCCGGGATCATCAAGGACGTGCCTTCCGGGATTTTTGCTTCGGTTTAGCTTAAAATTAATGGTTTGAAATGGTTAATACCGTTATAAATCAAAAGCATACACTTCTTTAATTCTACATTCGTTTGGTCTGGTTTTTACATTACTTTTGTGCTAATTTCAAATTGAAAAAATCTTGAAATATCTGTTTTACTTTGTTGCACTTCTCGCTCTTGGAGTTGTATCACAACCTGTTTTCAGCCAGGTCGAAAGGGGAGGAATGCCAAGAAGTTTCGGGCTTTACACCCTTCAGAAATCAAGGTATCAGGCTCTTGAGGTTGCCAGTCCTGATATGTTTGCTATTGCCCGTGAGGATGCTGAAGACGCAAATATGGGGAAACCATACCGGGTAGGTGTGGAGATAACGGTGAATATTTCAATGTCAAACAGCGGGCACTGGGATAACATTCCCGGTGGCGGGCGTATCTGGAGAATGGCCGTGAGTTGTATAGGTTCGCAAGCTATAGGCTTAAATTACAGTGATATACGCTTGCCAGAAGGCGCTGATATTTTTGTGTATACTCCCGATCATTCCCAGGTAATAGGTGCCATTACAGCTGAAGAAATTCCCCGGCCGGTTTTTTCGACCAGGCCGCTGGCAGGCGATCAATTAATCATTGAGTATTATGAACCGGCTAACGTAAAAGGGATTCCAGTAATTGATATTTCGGGAATTGTTTACATGTACCGTAGTTTTCACGATATCGAATCGCCCGAAACCAAATCAACGGCCAGCGGGAGTTGTGAAGTAAATATAAATTGTGAAGAAGGTGAAAACTGGCAACGTCAGAAACAAGGGGCTGTTAAATTCCTGACAAAAATAGGCACAAGCACTTTTTTCTGTTCAGGCGTGGTAATAAACAATACCTTACAGGATTTTAGCGGGCTCATACTCACGGCAGGTCATTGCAGCGAAGGCAACGGGAAATATGCCACTGCTGATGATTATGCGCACTGGATCATATATTTTAATTACGAAAGGCCCGGTTGCTCAAATACCGGTGTACCCGCACAACTTAGCCTGGTTGGTGTTGAAAAGCTTGCCACTTCGGCCAATCTGCCGGATGTAGGTTCCGATTTTCTGCTCCTCAGGTCGTTAAAAAGTATACCCGCAAAGTATAATGCTTTTTATTGCGGTTGGGATGCCGGAAATACTAATTCAACCTATGGGGTTTGTATTCATCATCCGGATGGCGATTACAAAAAGGTCTCAACCTATTCATCTCCGCTGGTTTCAGCAACCTGGGGCTCGACACCGGGTACGCACTGGCAGGTTAAATGGGTGCAAACAGCCAATGGATGGGGCGTTACCGAAGGTGGATCATCAGGATCACCTTTGTTCGATGATGAGGGATTGGTAATCGGAACGCTTACAGGTGGCCCGAGTTCATGCTCAAATCCTACGGGTCAGGATATGTTTGGAAAAGTGGCATACTCCTGGACTTCGAACGGAACCGCTGCTGGCGAACAGTTAAAACCCTGGCTCGACCCGGGAAATACAGGCATATTAAAAATGCCCGGATCGTATAACGAAAACCTGGCCATTGCTGATTTTTCAGCCAATAGTTTTGTAACCCCGGTTGGCGGCACCATTAATTTCCAGGACTTATCGTCGGGCAAACCTACCAAATGGCACTGGTATTTCCAGGGAGGAAAACCCTATGAATCAACAGAACAGAATCCCAGTGGTATTTTGTTCGAACGGTATGGTGCCATGAACGTGAAACTGGTGGTTAGCAATGAATATAATTCAGATTCAATTGTAAAGGAAAAGTTTATTGATGTGAAAGCTGTGGTTTCACCCAATCCAAGCACGGGTTCGGTAAATGTTCTCCCTAATATGAACAATAGTAATCCTGTTACCATCGAAGTGTACGATGCTCTCGGGAAAATGGCCCAACGCTTTGAGTATACAGAACCCCTTTCGGCTACTTATACGATTAACCTGCCGTATTCCGGTAATATATTTGTTGTAAAAATAATTCAGGGCGACCAGGTACAAACCCATAAAGTTGTAGTGGTTCATTAATATTTAAATTCGCATTCTAACCTACGCATAAGTATTCATACAATGATTTCAGAATTTGTTAAAATGTCGGCTGTTGATAGCCATGTAAAAGATATCGCCCTGAAGATTCTGGACGGAACACGTATTACACCTGCCGAAGGTGTAGTTTTATATAATGATGCCGATACTTCGCTGCTGGCACTGCTTGCTGACCAGGTGCGAAAACGTACTGTTGGCGAGTATGTTTTTTACAACCGCAATGTGCATATTGAACCTACCAATATTTGTGTGTACGATTGCAAATTTTGTTCATATTCGCATCACCAGAGCCGTGAATCGTGGGAGCTGACCATCGACGAAATGGTGTGTACGGTTGTAAATTTGGGCGACGAAATTACCGAAGTACATATTGTAGGTGCGGTGCATCCCGGGCGCGATATTTATTATTATGCCGAGCTGGTGAAAAGAGTGCACGAGGCAAGGCCAACACTGCATATAAAAGCTTACACAGCCATCGAAATTGAATACATGGCCAAAAAAGCGGGCCTGAGTTTTGAACAGGGACTCCAGGTGCTGAAAGATGCCGGTTTAAATTCGCTGCCGGGTGGTGGTGCCGAGATTTTCGACGACAAAGTAAGGGCGCAGATCTGTGGTAAAAAATCAACTACCGAAGCCTGGCTTCAGGTACACGAAGCAGCCCACAAATTAGGCATCCCTACCAATGCCACCATCTTGTACGGACACATCGAAACATTCGAACACCGGATACAGCATATGGAGTTGCTCAGGCAGTTGCAGGACCGAACAGGTGGTTTTAATGCCTATATCCCGTTGAAATTTAAAAATAAGAATAACGAAATGTCTTACATCGAAGAAGTGTCGTTGATAGAGGACCTGCGGAATTATGCCGTTTCGCGGATATACCTTGATAATATTCCCCACCTGAAAGCTTACTGGCCTATGATTGGTAAGGAGATGGCCGCTTTATCCCTTGCGTTTGGGGTTGATGATCTCGATGGTACCATCAATGATTCTACGAAAATTTATTCACTGGCCGGTGCCGGCGATCAGAATCCTTCGCTGAGTTCGGATGAAATCAGGCATCTGATCACAAAAGCTGGCAGAGTGCCGGCAGAGCGCGACTCATTGTATAATATTATCAACTCCTGATAATTTTCCCTTCGTGTAAACAAGGCTGAGACTTGAATTTCGTGTTTAAGCTGGTGAAAAAAAACTTCCGTCGTTGTATAATACGGGAGTGAATTAACGTTAACAGTTAGAACTTACCATGAATTTTAAGAAAACCAAAAACCGAATTAATTTAAATTTTATGAAAAAACTACTTTTTGTTTGTGTAATAGCACTTACGACTTTTACAGCGAATGCACAGTATAAATGGGGCATCGGCGCGGCAATCGGTTCGCCCTCAGGCTTGTCGGTTAAAGTATTTAGTGATGGTAACAAAGCTTTCGATTTTACCCTGGGATTCTGGCACGATTATACCAACATCACTGCCATGTACGAAATACATAACTCATTTAACGACCTGGGTGGATTAAATGAATACCGAGATCAGTTTCAATGGTATTATGGCCCTGGAGCGCATATCGGTTCGTGGAATGATAACCATTACGATACCGGAGAACCGCACGACAGTGAGCTTTTTATTGGTGTTGACGGCGTTATCGGTATTGAATGGAAACCGGATATCCCCCTGGCATTGTCGCTTGATATTAGGCCTGGTATTAACCTGGTTGGAGGAACGAGTTTTTTTATCCAAAGCCAGCTTGGCATCCGTTATACATTCGACCGGTAAGTTGTTTATGGTAAAAAATGAAAAAGGCTGTCTTCGATTGGAGACAGCCTTTTTTATGAAAAATGCAATTAATCGTCAGTCCGTTTCTTCATCGGGATCAATCTTAATAACATATCGTTCCCATTTTTCGATAACGGCCTTCATATCATCAGGAAGTTCGGTTTCAAAATACATTTTTTTGCCACTGCCGGGGTGCATAAAACCAAGCGATTGTGCATGAAGGGCCTGTCTGGGGCAGGCATCAAAACAATTCTGAATAAACTGTTTGTACTTGGTAAATGTAGTTCCTTTCAGCACCTGGTCGCCTCCATAACGTGCATCGTTGAATAGCGTATGCCCGATATGCTGCATATGCGCCCTGATCTGGTGCGTACGGCCTGTTTCGAGGGTACACTCAATTAATGTTATGTAATGAAACCTGCGTATCACCCGGTAGTGTGTAATGGCTTCCTTACCATGGCTGCCGTCAGGAAAAACATCCATCACCAGCCTGTCGCGCAGGCACCGCCCGATATGTCCGTTTACAGTTCCTTCATCTTCCTTAAAATCACCCCATACCAGCGCCAGGTATTTCCGGTCGACTTTGTGTTCGAAAAAACCACGTGCCAGTATGCTTTGAGCAAGTTCGTTTTTTGCAACGAGCAACAACCCGCTGGTATCCTTGTCGATACGGTGCACCAGATAAGGACCGGTTTCGATAACTATGCCCTGTTCTCTAAATCGGTATGCCAGCGCGTTAACCAAGGTACCGGTGTAATTACCGTGGGCGGGATGCACAACCATTCCTGCAGCTTTATTGATCACAAGCACATCATCATCTTCGTACACCACATTGAGAGGAATATTTTCAGGCAGTATTTCCGTTTCCCGGGGCGGGTATGCCAGAACTATCGAAATAATATCCAGGGGTTTTACGCGGTAATTGGGTTTCACCGGCTTTTCGTTTACCAGGATGTTGCCGGCATGAGCAGCATTCTGAATTTTATTTCGCGACGCATTCTGTATGCGTCCC
>DGQJ01000156.1 GCA_002389705.1 Bacteroidales bacterium UBA4417 | reverse complement strand
TATCTTTCTGCTTTCGATCCTTGTTTACTTGTTTTATATATTCTGATCGGGTTGTTTTTTTAGTGTTCTGTGCCTGAAGTGCCAGATCCGAAACTATGAACAGGAAGATAAAAGCTACAACAAATTTCATAAACCCGGCAATAAAAAGAGGGATGGTTTAAACACTGCGAAGATACTAAATCGTGGAGTTTCTGCAATTACTTTGCCCCGGCTAATTCAAAACATTGATGTTGTATCTTTGTTTATGAAAATAAAATTGTTGTTCCTCAACATTTGTCAAACGCTATGGATTTAAGAGATATTCGCAAAGATTACCAGCATAATGTAATAAATGGCGATGATTTTCCGGTAGCCCCGGTGAGCTGGTTCAGGGAATGGTTATCAGATGCCATGGAATCGGGCGAACCCGAACCAACGGCTATGGTGCTTTCAACGGTTTCGGCCGAATGGCGTCCGTCGTCAAGGGTTGTTTTATTAAAATCTTTCGACGATCATGGCTTCGTGTTCTTTACCAATTACCTGAGCCGTAAAGGGATTCAGCTCCA
The DNA here is from genome assembly GCA_002389705.1 of Bacteroidales bacterium UBA4417. Taxonomy (GTDB): domain Bacteria; phylum Bacteroidota; class Bacteroidia; order Bacteroidales; family UBA4417; genus UBA4417. The sequence goes on along the minus strand of DGQJ01000156.1, from coordinate 9,042 downwards.
GGGAAACCATTATGCGGCGCTCACATTTTTCTGGCCGCTAACCGAAAGGCAGGTTCGTATAGAAGGTATTGTGAGCAAAACCGATCCGGAAGAATCAGACTCTTATTTTTATTCCAGGCCATTGGAAAGCCGTATCAATGCTATTATTTCTCCACAAAGTCTTCCTATTGCTTCGCGCGATCAGCTGGAACGTGAGCACGAAAAATTACTGTTTGCCGATAATAGCGAACAACTTTTACGACCGGCACATTGGGGTGGGTATCGTTTGAAACCCGACCGCATGGAGTTTTGGCAGGGGCGGCCGGGCCGGCTTCACGACAGGATACAATATCTCCTTGATGGAAATATCTGGAATGTAAGCAGGTTAGCGCCGTAATAAGTTTGCCCGATTTCCGGTTAGTCCGGAAGCATATCCAAAAATAAATTCCGGAGGTTCAGAACCGGTAACCGGGTATCCCATTAAAAATATATTGTAGCACTAACCCGTGTAGCTGTGTTAAAATTAATACCACCCGGATTCCCGAACCTGTCTGAATCTTCGGCTGATTTAGTCAGGTTTCCCTGGGCTTCTACGCCAACCGAGAAATTTTCCGATAAAAAATATTCTCCACCAAAAGCAATACCAGCCACTGCATCAATAGTCGTTTTGTCATTTATTGTATTATCCGACGAAGGGATATTAAAGGCAGCACCAAGTTTGAAACCATAGTACGGGCGTATTTTTTCGGTTTTAAGGTAGAAACGTGTTTCCATTCCCACCGAAAAATCAGTGCCAATAGATTCGCCATACCTGAAGTCAATTGCAGGTGCAATAACGGTTTTCTGACCTACCCAAAAAGGAACTGATATTCCATACAAACCGCCCTGCAGCGAACCGGTTAAGCCAACTTTAACTTTGTTTTGTGCAATGGCTGCACTTGATAACAATAACAATGTTAGTACTAAATAATTGGTTTTCAATTTCATGATTTACTTTGTTTCGAGATTTTTATAAATTACAAGATTATCGTAGAATAACAATCCACCCATTTTAACATATACCCGGTAAAAACCATCTTCCAGTTTCGAAATATCTAAGCCTACGTCGTTACCGCTAACTACAGCTTGAAAAAGCGGATATCCGCCAATTTTTATTGCGTTCATATTTAGAATGCCGACTGAATTGTAAAGTTGCTCACTTGCCGTGGCCCGGGTAAGCCAAACCTGTATTATCTCATCCTCGTTGGGCGATATTATGTGAACTTGGCACCAGTTAACAGCCGGGTTAGGATATACTTCAACAGAGAACGACGAATTGGTTCCGTTTGGCGGATCTCCTATTTTTACATTAGGATTCCCAATATTACCTATAATCCATCCATTAGGATCCCGCATAATGAATCCTTTAACTACGGGGGGGTCGAAAGATGAAGTACGAAGGTCTGCCTCATCCTTTGTACACGAACACAGGACAATTATTGCAACAGCAATACAGGATAAAAACGATTTCATAAAGAGTAAAAATATGTATGTGTTTCAATGAGTTANNTTACTGGTGCTCTTTTCTCAATAAATCATTCACCGTTTTCACCGGGTTAAATGTACTGATGGGTACTTCAACAAACACGGTAATCCAGTTGGCCATGGCCCCGTTCCATAGGCCGGGCAATTCCTGTGCCTTTAAATCCTTTCCGTCTTTCGATTTGGTTGAGATAAAGCCCGTAGCCGGGTCGACAAATTTACGCAAATCAAATACTTTTCCCTTGTAGTCACGGACACCGCAAACCAGGTCGACAGGATTAAAATGGGTTGATTTGTGAAGAATCTCTTTTTGTTGTGGATTTTCCATGTCAATCTGCGACGATTCAACAATTTGCAGCGATACTTCTCCGTTAGGCTCTTTTACCCAGAATGGACCTCCACCGGGTTCGCCTTCGTTTTTCACCATGCCACATACTTTAATGGGCCGGTTAAGCTTTTGGTGGAGGTACTCTATTTTATCCTCCCTGGCCATATTCCCGAATTCGGGGTCAATTACAAATCCCAGTTTCGATTTAATAAAGCGCAGTATAGTCCTGATGTCCTCATCATCAGGTTTGTCGTCGAGTGCTTCAAGATGTTCGAAAACGGCATCCTGCAGTTCGAAAAGGTAGCCGCCCAACACTTTCTTATACAGGAATGTGTCGTTTTTCATGTTGTCGGGCACTACATTGTCAATATTTTTAATGAAAACAATCTCACTTTCCCGGTCATTCAGGTTTTCGATCAATGCTCCGTGACCACCTGGTCTGAACATAAGCCTGCCATCTGCTTCGCGCATGGGTTTATTGTTCATATCAACGGCAATAGTATCAGTTGATGCTTTCTGCAATGAAAAGGTAAGCTCGTATTTCAGATCAAAAAGTTCTTCGTACTTGCCTTTTACGCGGTTAATTTCGGTAAGGAACATATCGGCATGCTCAGGCGAAACCGTAAAATGTATGGCTGAGCGTTTTTCTTTATCCTTACAGTAATTGGCTGCTTCTACCATATGTTCTTCAATCGACATGCGTGCCCCGTCGGGATATGAATGAAACAGCAGCAAGCCTTTTGGCAGATTGGCATAATTTAAACCTACCGGGTTTAGCAGGTAATCAATGATGATTTTGTATTCTTTTTTCTCAAGACATTCCTTTATATCGTAATCATCCTTACGCATCACCTTTGCGAGTTTGTCGTAAAACGCAAAGTCAGCGATCCGGTCGAAAAAGTCCTTTACCAGTTTTAATTTTGGAGAAGTCTGAAGATTTATAATATCCTCATCCGACCCGGCGTACGTTTCCATAAATTCAAACAGGTGTTTGAACATACGGCTTGCAGCACCCGAAGCAGGGACAAATTTCAGCACTTCGTACCGTTTGGAGTTTGAATCGTAGTAGTATGATAGTTTTTTTGCGTCGCGCTGATTAAATGCCTTAATGCCATCGCCTACTATAGCTGGCCTGTCGAGATTAATATACGGGAAACCTTTTCTGAAATTTTCTATCTGTAATTCAACTACTTTCGGGTCGCTTCCGCGCGATTGTAATTGCTTGAGGTCGTCTTTAGTAAACATACGGCTTTNNTTTTTGGAAAATCATAACAATTTTAAGCAGCGGACCCCAAAAACTAATTGTAAAGCTGAGATAATCACAGGGATACAGGTATTCTATTTGCGACTCAGTACAATCCCGGCAGGGTATATGTAAATGATAAATAATAATGTTGAAATATTTATTTTTTACTTGTTTATCATTTAATAAAAATACTATCTTTGCACCCGCTTTGATCAGGACGTAAGTTTGATTGTAAACAGTCGCACTAACAGAATCCGGAAAAAGTAAAATTAATCCTTCAGCAAAAGTTCTTTTATACATAAATGCCCAGGTGGTGAAATTGGTAGACACGCCAGCTTGAGGGGCTGGTGTCCTTAAGGATGTGCAAGTTCGAGTCTTGTCCTGGGCACTCATCACAAAAAATATTTTCCATCTGCCCAGATGGTGAAATTGGTAGACACGCTGGTTTCAGGGACCAGTGGCCTTACGGCTGTGCAGGTTCGAGTCCTGTTCTGGGCACTGAAATTTTAAAAATCCTTCAAAGTCATTGATTTTGAAGGATTTTTTTTGTTCGATAAATCGAATAGAATCTGTTGTTAATTCCACAATTCATTGATATAAATTAAAATTTGAGATTCAAGTCCGGTAAAGATTTGCTCTAAACAAGCATTTCCTCCAATGCACCTTTCCAGAAAACAAACCCCTTACGTTCATCGGAACAATCATGAAATATTCTGCTTAAGTTGTTTGGATTTGTTTCCAGAAATACTTGCCTGCCATCATTATGGATTTTATTCAGATGTCTGTCTATTTCCAGAATGCCTTGTTTTAATGCATTAATATTTTTTGTTTGAAGATTTTCCATTTGCTTGTTGAAATACAATTACTTAATCTTTAAACGCAGCAGCCATTAGCATTTGCTCGTTTCGAGGTATTCCTATCTCCGTTGCTATTTTCTTCCATCCGGATATTCCGGATTTCACTTCATCAATAATATTGTCCATTTCTTTTTTTCCTAACCTGAAATAAACGCCGACACTTTTTACAAGGTCAATATCCGGTGAATTGTTATCCATATCAATATTTAATGCCAGTCCAGCTTTGTTGATTGAAGGATTGATGTCAAACGCCGGAGATAAACGCCACCCCTTATTCGTAAGTATAAAACCATGATTTCTCAAATGATCGTCGGTATTGGAAATTAGTATATTGAAAACTATTCGTCTCCATAACTGGTGTAAATCCTCCTCTATCTGTATTCCGGAAAACTGGATGAATTCTACGATATCCAGATAAGAAGGTGTCTCATCCCGAATGAGTTCTTCGTTTTTCCCGGTCATGGTCATAGCTGAGGCAAAATGAATCCGGTTTTGCCTTTCCCTGTCAAATCGTTTGGTGAAAAAAGTATGATAAGGACCGGCAATATGTTCCAGCCGGGATTCCGCCATATCGATGCCGGAAGCAACAGCAAGACGATAAGCCAGGTATTCCCAGGCTCCTTTGTCAATGGTATCGTTTTTTGATGGAAATTTGGCAATCCAGGGATGACCGTGTTCGTCCATGATATTAGCTTTTGGTCTGGCTCCTCCGAGTGAAGAACCCGGAGCCATCAGCATGGCAAGCCATTTTCTAACTTCAACTGTATCTTCGTTGGATTCAATCAGTTTTGCACCATACTGGAGTTCCCTGATACTTGCCCAAGGTGGAGTGGGCGAAACAGGATCGTTGTCAAGAAAATCGCCATCGGGTTCTCTTTTAAACCGTAAAGCACCCATGCGACTTAAATCATGTACCCCTAAAAGAAAATCAATATCATACAATACAGGTACTGGCTTGCCTTGATCTTTTGCATTTAATGCTGCCCGCCGTTTCATCAGTGTTCTGCCCCATGTGTCGGGCATAGAATCCAGAAAGACTCCAAAATTTTCCTTTCCATTGGGGTATTGTTGCCCACCATACCAAGCAATATCTGGGTCAAGCAGCAATTGTTCCTGAGACCTGATCCAGTCCGCACCATAAGAAAAACTAAAAGCTTTCCTTCCTTTAGCCTGTTGAGCTGACAATATTCCTATACATTTAGGCGAGGCCATACCTTTCCAATCTGCATATACCCATATATCTGTTTTGTCTGCCATGATTTATTTCCCAATCAATTTTAAATCCTGCAATCTTCTTCCAAATTCATCATCGGCAGCCAGTTTCAAGAAGTCATCCTGAAGCCCCAATACCCTAAGTACATTAAAATATGCACCCACAGAAACGCTGGGATTTCCTTTTTCAATATGATAAAGTGTAGAACGGTCAATGCCAGCCCGCTCTGCCACCTGTATGGTCGTCAGGTTCCGCCGTTTTCTGGCTAACTTAATATTTTCACCCATTTGTTCAAATATCTTTTGAAACTTAGGGAGCAGGGTTTGCTTTTTCGATTGCATGATATGTTGTTTATTATCAACAAAAGTAAATTAAATGTATTAAATAAACAACACTTAAGGAATGCATTATAAACTCAATTGAATCAGAGCGCTTCTAAACAAAATAAAATACTATCAAGGCAGCAACTTAAACTAGTAAATCCGTTTTAAAAACTACCAGTTGTGCGATTAAATAGTGAGCTTGTATTTAAGTGGACTATGTGTTAACTAATTCATAATTTGATTTTTCTTTTTTGCGTGTCAGCTCTCATGAACTTCGCCATGGCATCAAAATCTTCAAGCAAAAAGTTCGATACTTCTCCGCTTGGGTGCACTGATAGTTGACTTTACCACTTGTAAATATTCATTTGCAGGTGGTTATTTGTTTTATGGGCATCTGGATATTTTAGTTTTCCATTTTCAGAGTGTAAGAATTCCTGATTCTCCTGGAGCCGCAGCATGGATGGCAGGCGGTGCTGAAATAGTTCTAGTTCCAGCTGTAAACAATTCACTACTTTTGTGCATCCCAATTTCATCTTATGCCCGAAATTATCAATTCCACCTCAAATCCCCGGATCAAAAGCATTATTAAACTTCAGTCAGGAAGCCGCGTGCGTCGCGACCAGAATCTATTTGTAATAGAAGGCTACCGCGAAATCAGCAGGGCCATGCAGGCCGGCATTTTGATTAAGGAATTATATATTTGTCCTGATTTGGACAAGCTGGGGAGAGGCGATGAACTGTTGGCAGCCGGCCAAAGTATTCAGGTATTCGAAGTTGGAACTGCAGCTTTTGCCCGTATAGCTTACCGCGAAGGATCCGATGGGCTTATTGCCTTGGCTGAACCAAGAATGCTCCGGCTTTCTGATTTAAAATTAAAATCCAACCCGCTTATCCTTATCCTCGAGTCGGTTGAGAAACCAGGTAATCTTGGGGCAATTATGCGTACTGCCGATGCCGCCGGTGTTGATGCGGTTATCGTGTGCGATCCGTTAACTGATATTTATAATCCTAATGCAATCCGCTCAGGTGTGGGATGTATTTTCACAAGCCAGGTTGTTACCTGCTCCACGGCTGAGGCAATCATTTGGCTTCGTAACAATGATATTAGGGCTTTTGCGGCTGCTTTAACTGATACGGCAGTTACGTATCATCAGGTCGATTTTCGTGGCCCTTCAGCTATCGTTATGGGCACAGAGGCAATCGGTCTGAGCAGCGAATGGCTCGGGAAATCCGATTCTCAGGTAATTATTCCCATGAAAGGCATTGCCGATTCATTGAATGTCTCCACATCTGCCGCGATTCTTGTTTTCGAGGCTGTAAGGCAACGGGAAGCGGGTAGGGGATAAGGGTATAGGGGATAGGCTGTTTGCCGTATCGGTGCTACGCCCTAATCGAAAAACAGCCAGGATATACCAAATTTGAAGGCGGCATCCGCTTGAGGATAATCAGGCACTATGAGGTAATTGTAACCCATAAGGCCGGCATTAAAATGCTCATATTTTACGAAAAATCGTGCCCGTTTAATATTGAAGTTTACAAAAACATCCAGGTAAGGATAATTCCCGGCCAGGTAGCTTCTTTGATGATAAAATGCTCGTAAAGCCGGCATATAAGCATCCTGGTACCACTGCGAATGATAAGTGCCGCTGATCCCGGTCTGGAAATGAAGTGCATTTTGGAATAACATGGCATCATAACAAATTGTCAGTTTGCCAATAAATGCAGGGAGTTGCAGAACCGTGTCGGGGGTAATTTGCTGGACAGCCGCGTATACATTCGTTATCCAGTGTTTCAGCCTGAATTCTTTACTTACATGCCCGCTCAGCACATTTAAACCATCTGCATAAACTTCGGGCAATACTTTATTATTCAGGTACACATAATTGGTGACCCGGGTGTATGATGCACGCAGGTCAAATCCTTTCAGTACAACACCAAATTCACCTTTCAGGTAATTTTGTGCCGCGAACGAGTTATCCCATTTAAAATAATCTGTGATATAATTAGTGAAATAATAATCGGGGTGCATGGATCCTTTCGAAACGTTCAGATATGCTTTATAACTGTGTTTTCCAAAAAACTGGTAGAAACTTCCATCGATGGAATGATCGCCTCCATTATAGCCTCCCAGTACCAGGAAAGCGGATGCTTTAAATACTGTTTTTCTTTTTATTATGCCTTTCAGCATTCCAAAGGGGACGGTTTGCCTGAAAACATCTTCAATGGTTGTATCTCTTACCAGCTTGTCGGTTTGGAAACGTATCCCGAACGAATACTGAAGCGGGAAACTTTTACCGAGCGTATCAGGCACTTCATTTGAGTAAACAAAACAGTTCTCGAAATGTGTATGCCTGATGGAATCAAAAATCAGAACGGTGTCTGTTTTATAAAAATATTCCGGATAGTACTTGTAATTGGGACTGGTTGATTGATCTTCATAAGCGTTTCCTGTACGGGTATACCTCATGGTATACACAATTCTACCGGCATCAAATTTACGAGGTACCAGCATAGTAGTGGTATCTACCTTCTTAACCACATTCGGTTTCAGAATGTTGAAGTACTGCTGAAGTATGATTCCGGAACTTATGCCCCGGTTTATTGAATTGTTGAGGTTGGTAGTATATCGCTTGCGGTCAGTTTCAGTATTCTCATTAAAAACGTTCACATCCGAAATACCACCGTTTTCATTATTGGCCAGTTTATCATGACGGTACGTAATAATGGCCCCGTATCGTTGAGTAGGGTAGAGGAATGCTGCGTAAAATGTTGCACCGGAATTAAAATTCCGCTGGTGCTGATAAATGCCGGGAGCATTTGCAAAACGGGCATTCAGGCCCAGGTAAATGCCATTACCTATACGTTCAGAGAAGTTGATGTCGAGCTTTTGTTCTTTTGCGGGCCCAAGGTGGTACCTGAGGTGGGTAAATGGACTCTGGCTGATATAAAACTTAATACTGTCGTCTTTTAATTTGTATGGACTGAAAACGTCTGATTTAAAACGAAAATCGGGACCCGTTCTAAGGGAATATAAAAGTGGCGATGCCGCTGATCCGGGGTTCCCAAGCGTTGCGAAATATTGATTATACTGTTTCGAAACATCATAGTCCTGGAATTGGTTGAGTGGTTTTGATACAACATATCTGGTATAAGCGCCTTGCTCGTTAAGGTAAAAATAACTCACAAAAACTGAATCGGGGCTGCGCGTATCCTTTTTATCTGACTCTTCGCCGGTTTCCTTGCCTTCCGGGTTTTCCTGGTTTTCCTCCCTGATACGTTGCGCGTGGCTAGTAGTTACCAGCATTAAGGTGAAAAGAATGGTATAGATATATTTTTGGAGTCTCATTGCCGTTAACAGATGTGTACTTTCATTTTAAGGTTGCAAAAGTACTGAAAAATCGGACAGCGGAAAACCTAACAACCCGCTAACTTGGGTTTCAGGCAGGAATATTTTTATAGGTTAGGATTTCTTCCTGGTTAAAATATTTACGATAAAACTAATTGGTGTTTTATTAGAAATAAATGGTTGCGGGAAGGGGAGAAGTATAATCAAAACCCGGGGCAAAAAAAAACCC
>DGQJ01000374.1:8145-10301 GCA_002389705.1 Bacteroidales bacterium UBA4417 | reverse complement strand
GGCCCATTGCATTAAACCCACTTCTTTAAGTTTTCCGCCGGCAACACTATCGCCACCAAGAAAAGTTGTAAGAATTGCCCAATCCGCATCTTTAGGCACATGCCAACCTGACGGGCATACATTTTTTCCTCCATTTGTTGCAGGGTTTACTGTTTGATAGTTGTACAAAGCACCATATAAGTTTTTGTATGTTACGGAATCATTATTATACCAGCAATAGCCCGGGGTGGTTGTTGCGGACCAGGCTGAACTTTCAGTAACCAAGGGAATACCAATACCATCATTGTATTTCGTTGTCTTCAGATTTTCGGCAAGCCATACCTGGTTTCCTATCGCAACCGTATTATAGTAATTACCATCCACATCAGAAATGCCATTTTCAGCTATAGTTTTGAAAAAAAGTTCATCGCCATATGCGGTGCCATTACTATTAATTGCATAGGATCTGAAGTAATACGTTGTATCGGCTATCAATCCAGAAAGTGTACAACTGAAATAACCCAAAGTTCCATATTTAACCACTTTAATATCGGAAGTTTTGGGATTCGGGGTTAATGAATAGCAGATACCTCTTTCGGTTACAGGCAATCCTCCATCACTTTGTACCTCACCTCCTGCAACAGCCGATGAAGGAGTTATTTGTGAAGCAGCAACGGAAATTAATATAGGCAGCCTTGTAAGCGTGGTAAATGTAATATCATTACCGTAATATGTTATATTATTGCTGATAGCATAAGCCCTGACGTGATATTCACTTCCTGGAGAAAGCCCGACGAGATTACATGAAAATTCACCTGTAGTACCTTCTGCTTTTATTTTGTAGCTAAATATTGTTGGGTAGGCGTAACCGGCATAACATATTCCTCTTTCGGTAATTATACCAGGTACTTCAGTAGTNNTTATAAAAGGCACACCACCAGAAACACAGCGTATAGAAAATCCATATTGCTTTGAATCTGCTACCGGAGAAATAACGCCACCCGAACAAAAAATATCATAAAACCAAGCCGCAAATGAACTAAATTCAGTGGAACTCCACCACATGCCATAATCAAACATATTGTGGAAAGGGCCATAAATGTCACCGTATCCTGCACCACGCGCTGAGAAGCCGGTTTCGTTTGTCGCNNGGCAACTTGTTCACCTCCCAGATAAGTTATCAATTCTGTCCACTCATCTTTTGAAGGTACATGCCAACCTTCGGGACAGACATTTTTATTCCCGTTGGCTGAAGGATTTACCGTGTACCAGTTGTAGTAGGCACCATAATTGGCTCTGGTTGCTGAATCATCAGGAAACCATACGCCGTCATTATACCAGCCATAGCCAGGAGTATGTGTATTGTTCCAGAACAAACCACCTGCAAAAGAGATAGGTGTTCCATCATTAAACCTGGTTGCCCTGAGATTTTTAGCCATCCATTTTTGTGTTCCTATCTGAACTACAGGATAATTGTTACCTTCAAAATCAGAACAGGCAGCAAAATTGAATAGCATAGTTTTACTGCTATTCGGAATATCCGTAACAATAGTGCTATACCTGCCGGAAGAACTTTTAAAAAGAAGGCGGTCACCAGTAGAATATGGCAGATCGATGATGTTGGCAGAACTTTTAAGGGGGGATGTTATGCTTGCAGAGAGCATGGTAATTGATTCAACACTTATGTTTCCAGGTGAATTACTGTTACATGCAAATTTTGTAGAAAATGAATAGTTTTTGCCTGTGACATTTAACAGGTACATGCCCTGATGAACGCCGGAAATATAAAAACTGTTAGCCCCGGATATAACTTTTGAAGCAAATTTATAGATAGTCCTTCCAGAGAGATCGACAATACTAATAATCACATCACAATTTCCGGGTGAATTAAATGTTAAAACAGATTTATCGGTCACAGGATTAGGGAAGATTTGAATAGACTCATTTGTGCCTTCTAAATCGCTTATGCCAACTATACCTACCAGGTGTAAGATATCATCCCCGTTGATGGATACTGATGCGCCACTGGCTAAATTGATAACTTTAACTGAGTGTACAATGTTGGTATCACCGGTTCCGGCAAAGCTGATCGTGTAGTCCTGTGCCTGGCATTTAAATATGGCGCATACAACTAAAAGCGTAAAGACATAACTTTTCATCTGTTTATTTTTTAATTT
>DGQJ01000374.1:7864-8097 GCA_002389705.1 Bacteroidales bacterium UBA4417 | reverse complement strand
TATTTCATATCTGTTATTATTAGCTGAAGAACGTACATTTATAAATATCCCTGACCTAAACGTAAAGATATGAAAAAATGAAGTTTTTTGTTCCTGGGTTTGTGAGATTTATTCAACTTCCCGGGATGGGCACTGGGTAGATCAATATGGTTTTAAACCGGAAGTAGGTTATCCCGAGTATGAAGAATTGGACCTTGTAAGGTTTATCATTGGTGACAACTCACACGAAGAGG
>DGQJ01000374.1:0-7638 GCA_002389705.1 Bacteroidales bacterium UBA4417 | reverse complement strand
TTTTACCGGGCCAGGGAGGGAAATACACATGAAAAAATCAGGACAAGCAAACCAGCTGCCAGCCATAGGAATGTGGTGCGTTTACTGCCTACCCATTCTTTCAGGATGATTCCCCATATGTTGCTAAAAAGTATATTGAGCGACATCAGGATACTCCAGGAAAATGCCATTACTACGCTGCCCTCTGCAAAGAAGCTTTTACCCAACGCTAATCCAAAAAATTGCGAGTACCACAGTACCCCGGCTAAGGCACAAAACAACAAGTTGTTAACTAATACTGATCCGGGCACGGTTATATAGTCTGAAATTGTTTTGTTTTTTATGTTCTGGTAAAGGCAGTAAACAGCATTGGTAATAAATCCTCCCGCGGTTACCATTAAGATTACCGGCAAACCGGCAAACAAAGCCTGGTTCCCCGATATAAGCGCAGTGGCTTTTATGGGCTCACCGGCATTTAATCCAAGACTAAAGCAGGCACTCATCACCCCGGCTAAAAGGGCAACCAACAAACCTTTGCCTAAGGCAAAATCCTTGATCGCAGCCTTTTGTTGCTCCGCAGTCATATTCTTTGCCCGCAAACTTCCTGCATAGCCGATTATTGCAATGCCGGCTATTGCAATTGAAACACCGGTTAACAACATCAGCCCTTTACCTGAGAATAAATCATTCCCGGTCAGGATTGCCGGAATTAATGTGCCAAAAGCTGAACAGGTGCCAAGTGCAATCGACTGCCCGAGTGCTACACCCAGGTAACGCATGCTTAAACCGAAAGTCAGTCCTCCTACGCCCCACAGCATTCCATAGCCCAGCGCTTTAAGTGATGCACCGTTTCCACTCCCCAGCAGATGGCCTAAGGAAGAACCTTCGGGAACAGCCAGTAATGCCCCTAAGTATGGGAAAACCAGCCATGCAAAGATGCCTTGTATTAACCAGAAGCTCTCCCACGACCAGTTTTTCACTTTTTTAATTGGCACATAGGAACTGGATTGCCCCAGGCTTCCAAATGCAATAATTATGATTCCAATAATTGTATTCATAACGGGATTTTATTAGCAAGGCTTTTATCTTCGTTGCTATAAGACAAAGTCCTAACGTTTCATTTTTATGCATGAATTTTTCAGGCAGATCAGCGTTTGCTTGTCACAGCTTTTTCATAGGTTTCAATTTCGGCAATATAATCAACACCAACAGCTACGTTGTTTTTCAGACAGAAATAATCGTAAACGTCGTTCCAGGGCAGTGCTTTGGCTTCTTCGAGCAAGGCCAGGCGTTGGAAATACTGCTCATTTGCTTCATACGCTCTCAGTTTTTCAATGGGTTCGAGCAAAGCTTGCAGAAAAGCTTTTTGAGTAGCACGTGCGCCAATTACATAGGCCCCGATACGATTGATGGATGCATCAAAATAGTCTAAGCCAATATTAACCCGGCCCAGGGCGTTTGCCCGGGTAATTTCCTGTGCCAGCATAGCTACACTTTCGTTCAGTATTACCACATGATCACTATCCCAGCGGACTGGGCGGCTAACATGCAACAGCAATTCAGGAACATAGAGCAGGAAAGAAGATATTTTATCAAATATTTCCTCCGTTGGATGGAAATGGCCCAGGTCCAGGGTTGCCATTATTTGATTCTGTATGGCAAATCCCATATAAAACTCATGTGAACCAGCCGTGAAACTTTCGAGTCCGGTTCCGAATAATTTACATTCAACGCCATCTTTAACGTGCTGGAATTTTTTTGAAAAAATTTTATCAAGCGAATCTTTGAGGAGGGAACGGTAAAGAAAGCGGTCAACGGTCAGGTCTTTTTGCCCGTCGTGTACCCAAAGGTTATGGCAGGCTTTGCTTCCCTGTTGGCTTCCCATTTCGTCGGCAATGCGACGGCTTCGGATCGTATGTTCAATCCAGAAATCGCGTATCCCTTTATCGCGGTGCGAAAGTGTCTGATCCCCGCTCTTTGGATGTGAAAAGCTGCTGCTGTTGAAATCCAGTTTCATGTTTACGTCTTTGGCCCAATCGATCCAGCTCTGAAAATGTTCGGGTTCAATCTGGTCGCGATCTACTTTTTTACCGCCAAAATCGCCATAAATAGCGTGCAGGCTTAAACGGTGGTTGCCACCTAATAAACTTTTAACCTTTTCAATATCCTGGCGTACTTCATCGATGGTGCGGGCCTTGCCGGGATAGTTACCGGTAGCCTGGATACCTCCGCTGAGCGATCCGCCTGAATTTTCAAATCCGGTTACATCGTCAGTTTGCCAGCAATGGAGCGACAACGAGATATTTTGCAATTGCGCTAAAGCTGATTCTGCATCTACTCCTAATGCAGCGTATCTTTCCTTGGCTGTCTGATAGTTTATTTCTATCTGAACATCTTTTTTCATATTACTTGGTTTTTTAGATTTTGGTTTTAACTTTTGAATGGTTGAGCCTGGATACGTGGACAAATTCACTTTATTTTAAAAATGCTTCCCTTAATTCGTCAACCTGTTTATCGTTTATGGGCACCATTTCGCCAAGCGGCGCACCCATCACAAGTGATTTGGCGCTAAATTCAGCTACTTCAAGCCGGTCAAATGTTTGCAGTAGTTTGTTGCCTGTAATAATTACCGAATCGTTCTGAATAATAACAGCCGGGTTGTTAACCGAAATAAAGTGTGGAACTTCACTGTTTCCTTTAAAATGACTTCCAAAATTTAAAGTAGAAATATCCTGTAAAAAAATCCAGCTTTCGGGTATGGTACGCACATTGAATTTTGTATTTGTAACACTAAAGGCCATCAGGTAAGGCGATTGTGTCATAATAATTGAATTCACTTCAGGATTGTGGTTGTATATTTCCTGGTGAAGCCAGGCAGCCCGGCTTGGCAATTTACCAGGTTCCCTTTTCCCGTTTTTTATGTGTACAATATCTTCTTTTTCTAAATCCCAGCGTGAAATATCGGTCGGCGTTATCAGGAAATCGTTCTTTCCCGATCGCGTCGATACCGTGCCGTAAGAACTTATCATGAGTCCATGATCGCAAGCCCTATGCACTATATCGCATATTTCGGCTCGTTTTTCTGATTCCTGCATGCTGTGATCAGGCTGATCCATTTCTGTCAGTGGTTCAGAAACCAACGTCTCAAATTCACTGATCAGGGAATCCGGTAAATATTCAGGTTTGCCAATGCTGGTACCATATAATAAGGTACGGGCACAGAATTCCAGGGTCTCAAAACGTTGATAAACATCAGCCATATCGCTGCCACCTACAACGGTTCCGTGATTCTCCATGATGATAGCCTTGAAGCCTTTTTCAAATTCTTTGGCTATTACTTTGCCTAAGGCTTCACTTCCGGGCAGTTCGTATCCGGCATAACCAATTGGGCCGCATACATGCTTTGCCTGTGAAATAACATTGGTGTTGGGTATTTTACGAACAATGCTGAAAGCAACCAATGCCGGTGGATGTGCATGAATAATGGCTTTGATGTCAGGACGTATTTCATAAATGGCCCTGTGAAACGGATATTCTGATGACGGCTTATGCTTACCTATAATTGTTCCATCGCGTTTCACACAAATGATGTCGGAAGGTTTAAGCGAGCCTTTGTCAATTGCCGAAGGTGTGACCCACATATCTCCGCTATCATCCATCATGGAAATGTTTCCACCTGAAGTAGTTGTCATTCCTCTTTTATATATCCTGCTGATGATCAGCGTGATCTGATCACGAGGATGCATTAATTTTGTATTCAGCTTTTCATTCATAAGCGTTGTGTTAATGTAAGGATGCAACTGATAAATCAAGATATTGTCATAGTTAATCAGCCTGCTGTATAAAGACTTTCGATTAAATTATTGCTTATTTTGCGTTCAACCATCAGCGCAACTTATTCGCTACGCACACTTGTTCAAAAAGAAACTTATAAGCCCAGGACAAAAGGCTCAATTTTTTTCAGCCCCAGGTCCATTTTTGTTTCAGTACCGGTAAAAGCTTTATTCCACAAAACCATTGCTGCTCCCAGCGCCGTGGCATTGTCAATTTCAGATGTAAACACCAACTTTGTAGGTAACAAGGTAGCCAGTAACCGGACGAAGATTTCGTTCCGGGCAAATCCGCCGGTTACATAAACCGACTGGGTTATATCTCTTTCAGGAATTACGAGTTGCAGCGAATTAAGTCCGAGGTAAGTAAGGTCGACCATAAGCTGGTGATATGCATCCTCGTACGACTCAAAAACTGATAGATCTACGCCCAAATCTACGCCATCAACAGGCACTCCCTTCGCGAAAAAGACTTTGTTACGAATCAATTTTTGTAATATTATTTCGTCGGCTTTCACACTTTTATAAAAATCGGATTGAACCCCGAAATGTGCGGCGATCCGTTCTGCATTCACATCGTGAATATGACCCATAAAAAGGCGCGCAGATTTGACCTGTTTTTGCATGGTACTCATATAGCAGAGACCATCCTTTTTGAGTTGTTCAGCAGTTAAGGGCTCGTCGTTAAACGGATTCATAAATATACACCAGGTCCCCGTAGAAATCAGGATGAAAGGATCATTGCTGCTTAATAAATATGGAGCCAGCGACGAAGAGCTATCGTGAATTCCAACTCCAACTGCTATTTTTTTGCCATCGATATTTATTTCGTCCGACTCATTGTTGGAAACAGGAACGGGCAAGTGAATATTTTCATCTTCGAGCCATTGATGATAACAATGTTTATCAAAATCCCACATAGAGGTATGGCAACCAATGGAAGTAAATTCGGAATTGATTTTTTTTGTGAAAATATAACTCAGGTACTGGGGGAAATGTAGTATGTGCTTAACCTTGTTGAATAATTCCGGCTTTTGTTTTTTTAACCAAAGAATTTGCAATCCCGAATTCAGCATTCCCAATGCAGTGGAAGCAGTTTTGCGCGAAAATTCGTTAACCCCTCCGTAGCGTTCATAAAAACCTGCCAGCACTGCTTCGGGCATGGGTTTAAGATAATTGTAGACAGGGGTAATCCGTTTACCCTGGGAATCGAGGTAAGCTAATGAAGCTCCATAGGTAGCAAAATTTATTGCCTTGATGTTAAAATCGGATTCTGCCAAAATTTCGTTTATGGATTTAACCATCCAGGTTTCAATTCTTTCGATATCATCGCAGGAAAAACCATCATCATCAGTTACTTCTGCAAACTTTTCTGCTTTCTGAATCACGAGTTTCAATCCGCTATCAAATAGAAGTATCTTTTTATGGGTTTTACCTATGTCGAAAATGGCAATTACATCTTTCTTCATGTTATTTGCAGACGTATAAAATGGTTATTTGTTTTCATTTTGAAACTTAAAAATGTGGCATATCAAATAACAAAAGTAGTTTTGGCATCTGCACTCATCAATGGGTAAAATGTTTATATATTTGCACAAAATGACACAAAATAGTGATAGATAAATTTAAATATATTACTGCTTCAGAGGAAGATAAAGAATGGGGGCTGTATCTAAATGTTGTTGGGATAGCTGACATCGAAAAAGACACTGATTACCCGCCGGCCGGCCATCCGTCAGGATACACATTCGATTGGAGTGAAGGAAGGATTCTTCATGAATACCAGGTAAATTATATTACGGAAGGCTTTGGGATATTTGAAAACAAACACGGATCATTCCGGGTTGCACCCGGGACAATTATTATCCTTTTCCCAGGCGAATGGCACAGGTACAGACCATTACATAAAACCGGATGGAAAGAACATTATATTGGTTTTGACGGGCCGTTAGCTGACACACTTTTAAAACCGGATTTTTTCATCAAAGAATGCCCTATAATAAAAGTTGCTTTTCGCAAGGAACTACATGACTTGTTTTTTATGATTTTCGACAATGCCTTTTCAGAAAAAGCAGGTTACCAGCAAATATGCACAGGATTGATAATTACATACATCGGACAAATTATTTCAATCATTAAAAACCGGGAATTCGAGGGTAAGGATATCGAAAAGAAAATTCAACAGGCTTGTCTGATTTTGCGCGACAATCTGGAATCTAATATTGATGCACAGAAACTTGCGGGGGAATTAAATACCGGGTATTCCTATTTCAGGACTATGTTTAAAAAATATACAGGGATGTCGCCGGTACAGTATCACCTGCAATTGAGGATAAAAAAAGCCGAAGAAATGCTGCTTTTAACAAAAAAGCCCGTTAAGGTTATTGCTTATGAATTGGGGTTTCAATCTATTTATTATTTTTCCCGCTTATTCAAAACCAAAACCGGGAAAAGCCCCAGTGATTTCAGAATACTCGTTTAACACCGCTGGCGGAATTGATTTAATGAGGTTTTGCANNTGCCCGCTCCTGTTGTTTATTATATTTAATTATTTGTTTATCAGGTATTTTGGTTTTCTTTCCGGTGATCTGGGATGTAACTATTTTAACGTAAACTTTTCAAAAGCCATCTTTTGTTTAATTTTTCAAATATTGTACTGTAATACTCCTGATCTGCCAACCAACTTCCATAGATACATGTTTTTTAAGAAGCCGGTAAATAGCTTCAGCCATCAGAGGCGTTGCATTATAAATAGGTTCATCATTTGCGAAATCTGAAATATTGTCTAACTTTGTGCCCGCTGAAATAGCTGATACCGGGTTCATTGGTAATGGTTTTATGGTTATTGATTTAACCCCGGTTAAAACGCTTGTGTAGGTTTTGTGCTTGTTTTATTTAATAGTTCTTGAAAGTAATAATATAACAAACAGTCAGGTTGACAGGGGTTGTCAATCCTCTCATCCCGACCAATACACAAAGCCTGCTTGCATTATACAGGCAGGCTTTTTGCCACCTTAGCTCAGTTGGTAGAGCAGCTCATTCGTAATGAGCAGGTCGTGGGTTCGAGTCCCATTGGTGGCTCATCAAAAAAAATAAACCGGTTTGCAACGCTATTGCTTGCAACCCGGTTTTTTTATGCAGGTGGAAATCTGCGGCTTATGGCATTATTTCATCATGCTCATCGGGTCCACATCGGTATTCCAGGTTTCAACTTTTACTTTCAGCGAGCCATCTTTCTGTTTTTCCCAAATGGTAAGGTATTTGCCATGATCCTGCATGGGATTTTCCATACCGGGCATCGACATGCTGATTTTGTAGGTTCCGATTTCGGTAATCATATTGCCATTTATCAGTACTTTTAAAGTAACGGGTTCAAAAGATGTAATCTTCATTCCCGATTTCATCATTTCTTCGTTGGCTTTACGTATGGCGGCAATTCCTTCGTGCATGGGCTCATAACTCGGCATCGAAATGGCATCGGCGGTATAGAGGCTCATTTGCTTCTCCATATTGCCATCGAGCATGTATTGAATCATCTCTTTGTTTATTTTTTCAATCTTCGCCTTGTATTCGGCCGGCGATTGAGCTAAGGCAACATGAACCGCAAAAAACACGGTTAACAGCAGCAATGTTGGCAGAATGTTTAATTTTTTCATAATCGGCTGTTTTAAGGTTTAATGAACTAAAAATTTGGAATTATTTATTGCAACATTTAAACAAAGAAGTGATATTTTTGATTTTTCAGCCTTGTTTATGTTTTGTTAAATTATTGATTTTGTGATATTTTTTTGAAATTTTACAAGACCAATTACTGTGCACAAGCTTTAAA
>DGQJ01000075.1 GCA_002389705.1 Bacteroidales bacterium UBA4417 | reverse complement strand
CCGGGGAGCCCGATAAACCTGTCGGGGCCTGAACTTACCGGTATATCGAGGGCAAACCACACTTCAATGTTTTGTTTTCGCAGCGAATCCGTAAGTGCTGCATTCATGCAGATGTGTCCTGCAACTTCCTTCATATCGTTACGTATTTTCCATGCCGGTTTTTCAATGGAATCGTGGATGAGGTAGGTTTTACCCAGGAAAGTAATACCATCGAAAAGCGTATTTGTATTGAAATTTCGTTTCATAAAGAAGGTCTCCTTGCGGTCGCTCCAGCCCTGGTTTCCCGGTTCAGCTTCTTCTTCGGAGTTTTCGTATTTCGATTCGGTAGCATTAAAATGAAGCAAGGTGTATGATTTCCATTCAGAACGGTTTCCCCACATATACATCATCCTGTCGCGTTGTTGCTTGCTGATATAGTCGACCGAAGCCATCATTTTGGCCCAGTTCTGGGTACGCAGATACCGAATGGTGCCTTCAGTTGTTTGTGATTTAAGTTGTTGGGTCGATATTACCAGCAGAATGGTGATAAACAGGGAAAATGCCAGGTTGTGTTTTTTCATTCTTATGTCAGTGTTATAATTTGTTGATACTGTTTTATGCTTAGCTTTGTTTTTACATAAACCTGTTTTTCTGGATTTTATTCTCAAATCCTTTCATGTTGTATGTAAGACTTAACATAAAATAGCGGGCCAGGGTATTCGTTTTGCTGGTTTGCACGAAGTTTTGCGATGCGTATTGGTTGATATTCACGTTCTTATTGAAAATATCAAAAGCTGCCAGGCGCATTTCGAATTTGCTTTTCTTGCCAATAATCCGACGTACCGAAGCATTCCACAAAGGTACTGATTGATCGAGGTTAAAGGTTTCGTTTTTGTACACCGTATAGTTAAAATTGCTTTCGAAAAACATTCGGGTTACGAACTGCCATTTTATCGACGAGCGCAGGGTATAATTATAGTAATCCTGGTCGTGATCCTTATTATCGTTGTACCTCATTTTGTTAAATCCACCCGAACCGCCGGCGGTAAACACAAGTTTGGCGCTTGGCGTAATATTCAGGTTTGCCCCGAAATTTATTCCGTTCGATTTTATATGATCGAGTACATTGTTAATGCGGGTAGGGGAGTTGTTATAATTAACCCCGGCATTAAAGTCGACTGCCAGCTTGGTTTTTATAATCGGTATATTCGACCATAACCATGAACTGATCCCGGTACTCTGTTCCATGTTCTCAGGTGTCGAAATAGTTATCATTCCTTTTCCTTCTTCAAATACTGAGTTCTGGTTATAAACAATGGGGTGGTTGGTTATGGTATAATCTACGCTTGCGCCTATGTTCGAAAACGAAGCCGGGTTCCAGTAAAACAGTCCGGAACTTATGGTATGTGAGTTTTCGGGTGTGAGGTTTGGATTTCCTTCAACCTGGTAAGCCGGGTTGCTGTAGTTTTTAATGGGCTGTAGATCGTTAAATTGCGGTGCAGTAATATTGTTGTTATAACTTGCTTCGAGCCTGAGGTGATTTTTAAACTCATAATTTAAGTTCACATTTGGCGTATAGTTCGGGTATGATTTTGTAACTCCCACACTATCCCAGGGCATACCCTTATCGACTGCATACTGGCCTTTGAGTTTGAATTGTTGTGCGGCAAAGCCAACAGATGCATTTAAACCGTTGAATGAATACCTGAGTACACTACCCAGCCGGTTGTATAATGTAACCTGTTCGTAATAATTGCTCAGGCTGTCAATTCGTTCCTGGCCTTCGTCAGCACGAACCGGCCTGTTGCTCTTGTTATTGAGTTCACTGAAGTTGTAAAAGAATTCGAGGAAAAACCGCTTCGACAATGGTTCAGAGTACAAGGCACCGGCCTTTATCTCATAAATATCCTTAGTGTTATCAATAAGCTGCCTGATTTGCTCGGTAGGTGTATTGGCATTTATAAATTTATTGATCGACTTATTGTCTTCGGTTCCATCAGTTTTGTTCACATTATAACCGCCGCTTACAGCAAAGGCACGTCCTTTCTTTTTAAACAGATGCCTGTAAATTGCTGCTGATGTAATTTTGTAGGTTGATAAATCATTTTCATTATCAAGATTCAGAGAGTTGTAGGGCTGAAGTTGATAGTCGGTAAATAACTGGTTATCCAGTTTTTGGTTGTTATTACCTGCGATCCTTAAATTTGCTTTTACAATCAGCCTGTTGCTTGAGTCAAACTCCTGTTCGAACCTGGTCCCTATGCTATGGCTCGACCTGAAATCGTCGTTTTTCAGGGTGTCGTATTTTGCAAAGCTGTTGTCGGCATCGAGGAAGGTCTGGCGCAGACTTTTCTGTACAAAATCCAGCTGCGTCTGGTTGTAAAAATAGCTGGAGTTAAATTTTGTGCCTTTATGGCTGTAGTTGTAGTTTGTACCGGCACCATAGTTTTTTGTCAATCCTTTTCCATCGTAATTGCTTATGGGCGAGTCGTCGCCAAAAACTATATACATTCTCCGGCCTGAGCTGTTGAAGCCAAAATCGCCGTTATCAAAATCATTAAAAGTATTGTTACCTTTAAATTCGCCGTAATCTTCCCAGTTTACCCCGGTTTGGTTAATGTTATTTCCATAGGCGATAAATGAAAGCTGCGATTTATCATTGAAACGGTTATAGTTTCCGCGGGCGGCCCATCGTTCTTCGTTACCGGCTGCCACCGAAATTTTTCCGAAAGCACCTTTCTTAAATTCTGCCTTCAGTTCGAGGTTCATGGCTTTTTCTTTGGATCCATCGTCAACCCCGGTAAGTTTCGACTGTTCCGATTTTTCGTTGTACACCTGTACTTTCGAAATAGCTTCGGCGCCCAGGTTTTTGGTTACACTTTTAGGGTCGTCGCCAAAAAAGGTTTTACCATCAACATACAATCGTTTTACATCTTTACCCTGTGTGCTGATATTCCCATCGGCATCCACATCCAGGCCGGGGAGCCTGCGAAGCAGGTCTTCAACGGTTGATCCGGTGGGGACTTTAAAGGTGGATGCATCGTACTCAACCGTATCGCCTTTAATGCGAAGCGGCGCTTTGGCGGCTTTTATAACTACTTCCATCAGCATTTGTGAAATAGGCTTCATATTAACCACCTGCAAATCGTGAACAGCAGCAGGCGAAGGTTTTAAAAGTATTTGAAGCGGCAGGTAGCTCATGTGCGACACTTTCAGCAGGTACGAGGTGTTTTTCACATTGCTGAATATGAATTCGCCTTTATCGTTACTCGACGAATAGTTAACCAGCGCCGAATCGGCCGGATTTAGTAGCATAACAGTGGCAAAAGGAATTGTTTCGTGTAGTGTATCCTGCAGGACGCCTTTAATGGTTGTTCGGGCTGGGTTTTGAGCCTGAATGTTTGAAACAGCCAGAACCAGGATAAATGCCAACAATGAGTACTTCAATTTCATAAAAATTATTATTTGGTATATTCAGATGCGGAATTATTTATCAAAGTAACGATGAAATAAGGGATTTAGGAGTAATGTAAATGTTTAAAATATGTTAAAATCGGTATAATGGCAAAAAATACTCCTGAATCGGTTCGGCAAATCGGTGAATTATATTGGAAGCCGGTTACACTTTTTGCAGGGTGAACGAAAAAGTGGAACCCACACCGGGTGCACTGCGCACATTAATAGTTTGATTATGGGCTTCAATAATGTGTTTCACAATAGCCAGGCCGAGCCCTGATCCACCCTGTGCACGCGACCGGTGTTTGTCGACCCGGTAAAAACGTTCGAAAAGCCGCGAGATATGTTTTTCATCAATGCCAACGCCATTATCCGAAATTTCAACCAGGTAGTTTTCGTCCATGTCGTACACACTGATTTTGGTTCGGCCTCCTTCAACTCCATATTTGATCGAATTATCAATAAGGTTGGCAAATACCGTCCGGATTTTTTCTTTATCGGCACGCACCATCATAGTATCGTGATAATCGGCTGCAAATAGCAGTTTAATTTGTTTCTCAGTGGCTTTGGGTTCCAGAAATTCGAATACTTCTTTCACCAATGAAATAATCGGGAAGTTTGACATGAGCGGGGTGGCTTCGCCGGTTTCGAGCCGCGAGATCACTTCAAGGTCTTCAACTATAGTGATCATCCGCTCAATGTTTTTCTGCGATTTCTGCAGATAATCCAGGTTTATTTCCGGGTCGTTGATGCCCCCGTCGAGCAGCGTGAGTATGAATCCCTGCATATTGAAAAGCGGGGTTTTTAATTCGTGCGAAACATTGCCCAGGAATTCGCGGCGGTACACCTCCATTTTTTTTAGTTCATCAATCTCCTCTTTTCGGTCGTTAGCCCAGTTTTCGACCTCCTGGTTCACTTTGCTGATGATGTCGCCGTGCATGCTTGCAGGCAAACTTTTCTTATCGTCCTTGTTCAGCTTTAGTTTGTGTATCGATTTATAAACCAGCTTGATGCGGTCGTAAATAAACTTTTCGAGTGCATACCGCAATATAAAATATTGAAAAAGGAGCAAAATCACGAACGTTACCGGGATAAGCACGAGCAAATATTGCTGATTTTCAACTCCCAAAAATGCCAGCGAGATTAGCGCGGTAATCAGCGACAGGATTGCAGCCAGGATAAAAGCCAGTCGTTTTGGTGACAGTTCGGGCATAGAAAATTATTGTTGCAGTTTGTGATTTTATTGATTGGTACTTACCTGGGATCGAATTTGTAACCAACGCCTTTAATGGTTTTAATATGATCAATACCGGTTTTTTCGCGTATTTTCCTGATATGTACATCGATGGTTCGTTCGCCGACAATTATATCATCGTCCCACACCTGGTTCATAATTTCATCGCGGGTAAATACTTTGTGCGGTTTCGATGCCAGCAGGTTCAGCAATTCAAATTCTTTGCGGGCAAGTTGTATTTCCTGGTTGTCGCGGTAAACCATATAGTTTTCGCGGTTGATTTTCAGGTCGCCGGCTTCGAAAATTTTGGTGCTTTCGCTGGCAGTTTTGAGCCTGCGAAGCAATGAGTTCACTTTGCTCACCAGCAAAGCAGGTTTTATGGGTTTGGTAATGTAATCGTCGCCGCCTGCATCCAGGCTCAGAATTTGTGTAAAGTCCTCGCTCCGTGCAGTGAAGAACACGATAAGTGTACTCTCGAGACCCGGTAATCGCTTTATTTCGCGGCAGGTTTCAATTCCATCCATTTGCGGCATCATTACATCCAGCAAAATAAGATGCGGGGTGTTTTCTTTAGCTTTCAAAATGGCATCACGACCGTTGTCGGAGGTAAGAACCTTGTATCCTTCCTTGCGAAGGTTATAGCCGACAAAATCGAGTATATCAGTTTCGTCGTCCACAAGGAGCAGCGTAAAATCATTGTTATCCATATCGGTTAAATTACTTTAAAAATTTCGGGTTACTTGCTTCCGGAAGCCGGTTTGTTTTTCTGTAATTTACTGTGCTTCACAATGATGGCGTCAAAATAAAATACCAGCTCTTCTGCTATGTTTGTAATGTGGTCGCCGGCACGTTCCAGTTTACGGATAATCGAAAACAGGTCGAGCAACATGGGTATATCGTCCGGATTATCTTTAATTAACCGACTGATAATCGGTGTGATATCATTATTGATCTTGTCCAGTTTCTCATCCATGCCAAATAAAGTACTTACCATTTTACGATCGTTTCTTTCGAACGAAGCCAGAGATTCCTGGATCATAGATTGGGCCACAAAGAACATTTCGGGAACACGTGTTGCTTCAAAAACCGTGTCGGGCCAGGCTTTATCGGCATGTTCTGCACTTTTGGCAATGGCATTGGCATAATCACCTATTCGCTCGAGGTTATAATTGATTTTGAGCACGGAAAGCAAGAAACGCAGGTCGATGGCTACCGGATTTTGAAGCATGATAATGTTTTCGCAATCCATATCGATTTTGAGTTCGAAGGCATCAACCATTTTTTCGTTTGCACGTACCTCCCGGGCAAGGTCTTTGTCGCCGTTAATAAGCGCCAGCCGGGCTTTTTCCATCTGGCTGCTCACCAGGTTCCACATTTGTATTAAATCATTCTTGAGTTGGTCAAGATTTGTATCGAGGTGACTCATATAATTTCGGATTTACGATTTTTGATTTACGATTATGTTGGTATTTTTTGATAGGTTGGGATTGAAGGGATTGAAGGGATTNNTGATGGGATTGATGGGATTGAGGGGATTGAGGGGATTGAATTCACCTGCAGCAGGCAGAATTATCAGGTTTCATGATTTGCTGATTCTTTAAAATCCAACATCCCACATCAGCCATTCCACATCCCACATTCAACATCCGACATCCGACATCCGATATTTCTCAACCAAACCTTCCGGTGATATAGTTTTGTGTTCGTTCGTTCGAAGGATTGAGGAACATTTTTTGCGTTGCATCGTGTTCAATCATTTCGCCCATGTAGAAAAAGCCTGTGTAATCGCTGATCCGGCCGGCTTGTTGCAGGTTGTGGGTTACTATAAGAATGGTAAAACTCTTTTTAAGTTCGAAAATGAGTTCTTCAATTTTTGCGGTCGAAATAGGATCGAGTGCCGATGCCGGTTCGTCCATCAGGATAAGCCTGGGCTCAACGGCCAGTGCCCGCGCAATACAAAGCCGCTGCTGCTGTCCGCCCGAGATCGACATAGCCGATTTTTTCAGATTATCTTTTACTTCGTCCCACAAAGCAGCCTGGCGGAGCGAACGTTCTACGGTTTCGTCGAGTGTGCGGCGATCGTTTATTCCATTTACCCTCAATCCATAGGCAACATTTTCGTAAATAGATTTTGGAAACGGGTTTGGCTTTTGAAAAACCATGCCGATACTTTTCCTCAGTTCATCTATTTTTACTTCTTTCGAATACAGGTTTTGTTCATCCACAGTTATTAAACCTTCGAGCCTGAAATTGCTGATCAGGTCGTTCATGCGGTTAAAAAGCCTGAGGAAAGTCGATTTTCCGCAACCCGATGGCCCGATTAGCGCCGTTACCGAATTGGTATTAAAAGACATATTAATATTTTTTAATGCATGAAAATCGCCATACCATACATTAATATTTTTTGCTTCTGCTTTTATCATTCTGTAGATTAGTGTTTTAAATGTTCGCTGAGTTTAGATGGTTCAAGATTAAGGATTTAAGATTAGGATGAATAATACTGAACCGGTGAAATCTGGATGTTGGCAACAAAATTGCGATTCACAATTCACTATTCACTTTATATTTCCTGCTAATCCATTTTTACTTTTTTATTCAGGTATCGCCTGAGTAAACTTGCGGCGGTGTTTATAATGAGCACAATTGCAATGAGTACGAAAGCGGTGCCGTAAGCCATGGGCCTGCTTTGTTCCATATTGGTTCCGCTTGTTGCCAGCACATAAAGATGGTAAGGCAATGCCATCACCTGGTCCGATAAGCTGGAAGGTAATTTTGGAAGGAAATAGGCTGCTACCGTAAATAAAATGGGAGCTGTTTCACCCGAAACACGTCCGATGGAAAGTATGAGCCCTGTAATGATGTTTGGATAAGCCACCGGAAGTACCACCCGCCTGATAGTCTGTAGTTTGGTGGCTCCGAGTGCATAGCTGCCCATGCGCAGGGTGTCGTCAACTGACTTTAATGCTTCTTCTGTGGTGCGTATTACCACCGGCAGGGTAAGTAAACCCAGGGTTAGTGACCCGGCCAGGATGGAATCGCCAAAGCTCAGGTAATTTACAAACAGCGCCATACCAAAAAGACCAAACACGATTGAAGGTATGCCTGATAAATTATTGGTCATCATACGAATAAAACGTTTGAACCAGCTGTCCTTCAGGTATTCGTGGGTATAAATTCCCGAAAGTACACCAATAGGGAAGGCAAAAACCATGCTACCCAGCACCAGGCTCCCTGTGCCAACAATAGCAGGGAATATGCCTCCTTTTGTCATTCCGTCCTCGGGCATGGAGGTAAGAAATTCCCAGTTGACGACATGTAGCCCCCTGATGGCTATAAATCCAAGTATTGCAAAAAGTATCCCTACAACCATAAGGCTGATCAGCCCGAAAGTGGTGAATACAATCTTTTGAATTAATCTCTTTTTAGTCACTTTCTTTATTTTTTGGTTTAAATCAACACTATCCTGATTTAAATAATTAGTTATCGCAAAACATCGTGTTAAGTTTTAAGAATCGCTTATCTGTCTTATCTTTCTTTTTCTCTTACACCTTACACCTTACATCTTACATCCCACATCCCACATTCCACATCCTACCCACCTAAGTTCTTCTCTGTTTATTTTTTATAAACTCAACAGTAAAGTTTATTATGATGGTAAAGAGGAAAAGCACGATTCCCAGGGCGAATAAGGCTTTAAAATGCATACCGCCATAAGAGGCTTCACCCAGTTCGGCGGCAATGGTAGCAGGTATGGTACGTGCAGGCACCAGGAACGAGTGTGGAATATTTGAAGCATTTCCGGTTACCATCAGTACAGCCATGGTTTCGCCTATGGCACGGCCGATGCCTAGGATAATTGCGGTCGAAATACCTGATTTTGCATACGGAATTACCACCCTGACCAGGGTTTGCCAACGTGTGGCACCCAGGGCGAGGCTGGCTTCTTTCAGTGATTTAGGCGTTGTGCGAAGCGAGTCTTCGGTAATGGTTATAATAGTTGGTAAGGCCATGATGCCAAGCACAATGCTTCCGGCAAGTACCGTTTCGCCTACCACCAGGTTAAACATTTGCTGTACAAGCGGAACGATTACAATTAAGCCAAAAAATCCGTAAACTACCGAAGGGATACCGGCAAGCAGCTCAACCACAGGTTTCAGCAGGTTGCGAATACGCATATCGGCTACTTCGGCCATATAAATGGCTGTAGCTAAACCGAGAGGTATGGCAAAAAGAAGTGCCCCCAGGGTTACCAAAAGCGTGCCGATGATCATGGGCCATATCCCATAACTTGGAATAGGATCGGAGGTAGGGTACCAGTATTTTCCGAAAATAAAATCGGAAACAGAAATATCTTTTATTTTTATGAAATGCCCGTTAAAACCTTTGGGTAAATTTTTGCCCGAAACATACATAATAGCACCCGGATTTGCCACTATAAAATCATTCAGTTTCTGTGGCAGGTTTTCGAGGTTCGGGCCCAGTTCTTCTTCGCTGTAATAGTTCGTAATATCATTGGTAGTAAAAAGTATGATACTGTCATTTGCGCCTCCCACAGCCGACCAGTTTGTTATATCCTGGTTGAATATTGCTTTTACCTGGTTTGCATTCAGTTGCTGAACCGGGTTTTGTTTGCTTACCGATATTACAAAATTTTTCTCAATAGGCGAACTGTGAAATAGCCCGATGCCTTCCCTGAACAGGAAGACGATGATTAAAATTACAGTCAGACTGGTGATGGTGCTGCTCGAAAAAAGAACACCTTCAATAAATTTTTCAATTACTTTTCTATATTTCTTCATGTAGCAGTTAATCAGTTCCTTCAGTATTGCATTGCTTCCTTGATTGTGAGGTTCAGATGGCTTTTAAACTTAACAAACCTACATGAAAAAAAGCTTTTTCACAAACACCAAATGGAAATTTCATGTAGGTTCCCTCTGACCTATGTATTCAAATTATTTGCAGAGGAAATATATCGATATTGAAGCAATATGCATAAGATAACTGTGGTTAAGTTGTGACCGGGCTGATTTTGCGGCTAAGATGTTAAAAAAAAAGGAAGGTAATCACAGGCGAGTGAAACCTTCCTTTCCAACTTCAACCTCATTCAATCAATCCTGAATTTATTAATTTATTGGAACATAGCCTTCATTAAGTACTATCTTTTGTCCTTCGGGCGAAAGTACAAACTTAATGTACGGGCTTACTGTTTTTTCGGTTGTAGCCAGGTAATAATAGTACAACGGACGGGTGATAGGGTATTGTTTGCTTTTAGCATTGGCTACATTAGGTGCAACATAGGTTTTGCCTTTATCGTACGATACTTCCAGTGGTTTTACCGTTTTTTCGATGTATGCAAGGCCAACATAACCGATGGCGCCTTTGGTTTGGCTTACTGATTGTACAATGGCACCGGTTGCAGGCATAAGCAAAGCCGAGGTGGCAAAATTCTTTTTGTTAAGCACGTGTTCTTTAAAGAATTCGTAAGTACCCGAGCTGGTTTCGCGTGAGTAAACCACGATTTTTTCATCAGCGCCGCCAACTTCTTTCCAGTTTTTGATTTTACCGGTGAAAATTCCTTCGAGCTGCTCGCGGGTAAGCTTTGAAACTTTATTTGCAGGATTAACAATTACAGCAAGTGCATCGTAAGCAACAATGGTTTCCTTGAATGCTTTTCCTGCATCATTAAGTTTCATTTTTTCATCCAGTTTCAGGCTGCGCGATGCCTGGGCAATATCAGTAGTACCACTCAACAGGGCCGAAATTCCTACACCCGAGCCCCCGCCGGTTACCATGATTGATGTATTTGGGCTTTTCTTCATATACACTTCAGCTTCTTTCTGGGTGAGCGGAAGCACGGTGTCGGATCCTTTAATCTTAAAACCTACCTTCTGTGCCTGTAGGTAAGGTGCCGTAATGGCGATTAGTGCAATAAGCAATAGTTTTTTCATCTTTTAATTTTTTTACAAAGTACGGTTTATGATATTATGTGTGTTTTAAGCCAATGTTAAGAAATTGTTACCTGTTTTTATTAGAATTTGTATTGAACTCTTAAGGTAAATACGTTGTCTTTCAGGTCTTTGGAGGTATCGAGTGTTCTGTTCAGTCCAACAGGCGACAGGCTTGTAGTTTCATTTTTAACAATTTCGTAATATGCTGTTAGTTTTACCTGCGAGTTGAAACGATAGTTCCAGCCAATTCCCAGGGTATTAAATTTGATATCGGCAGTTCCCAGGGCTGTGTTTTTTCCGGCTGCCGATTTGGCAACAATCTCCTTGTCTTTAACCTTGGTATTCGGATCGAGCCAGTCGTATTTCAGTACAAACTGGTGTTTGGTTTGACCGATGTTCTGGATAAAGTATACATAACCGCCGCTTACCTGCCTGATGTAGGTATCGTAATTTAGCAGTGTACTGCCCGATACGCTCGCATTTGTAGCCTTAGCCGATGGTTGCTGACCTGTAATGTATTCGGCGCGGAAGGATGTAAAGCCAACCGGCGACTGGAAACTGAGCTGTGCATCGACACCGAAATAGTGACGATTGGCAAACCCGTTTTTATTCGAAGCCGTTGAATCTACCAGTCCTGGCTGGGTTACATCCAGGGCTTCGCCCGGCGAATACACATATTTTGTACCCTGAAAAACACTGCCATTGTAATAGGAAACTCCGCCACCAAATTTTACGGTTTCGCTTTTGTTTGCCTTGGCAAAGCTCAGGTGGCCGATAAAATCTTTTTTAGAATCGAATTCTGAGTTGATACCATTTCCGGTGAATAAACCGGCATCAAGTTTAATCCAGTCGAAACGACTGCCTTTCTTTTGCTGCAGGGTAAGCATTGCGCCCAGGTCGCGTTCGCCGGGGAACAGGTTCTGGAAAATACGGGCACGCTCAGGTGTTTCGCGCGAACTCGATGAATATGATATTTCGTACCCGAAAGGCCTGTTAAATACACCAGCCGTAAGTGTTACAAACTGTGCCCAGGGGTCTTTAACAGCTACATAAGCATCTTTCAGCGAAACTCCTTTTTCGGTAGCATCAATCTGCAAAACATAGGTCGACAGTTCGTTTTCGTAAGTAAGTTTTACGCGGCCACGGCGGATGGAAAAGCGGTTGTCGGTTGCGATCGGAAACACACCACCCGAATACGGGGTAACAGCTCCGGCAGTATCGGCAAGCTGCCATTGTGCCTGTATGTAACCGGTAATTTTTAAGCGTTTCAGCAATTCGAGATCCGATTTTACATTTTCAATTTTGTTGTTCAGCGAGTCTGCTGCTTCAGATGAAACAGATGTTTCCTGGGCTGTTACTTTAAAACCTGCTATAATCAGGATGAAGATGATTAACAGAGGTAAAATTGTTTTTTGTGGAATCATTTTCGTGAATAATTGGTTAAATTTTGCAGGCAAAGGACACATTATCAATTAACCAAATTGTTACCTGGGTATTAAATAATTGTTAAGTGCATTTGCACTGTGTTATAAATAGATGTAAATCAGTTTTATATGGAATGTATATGTCTGCTCTGAATGCTATTTATATTAACTTATGATTAAGTGCTGCCGCTAGTAAATAATTCATAAAAAAGAGGCTGCCTTTTTGGGGGCAGCCTCTGATAGCTTAAAATGATATAAAAATTATTTAACGATCATCTTTGCAGCGCTATGGCTGAAGCCATTATCTATCCTGACAAAGTACAAACCTTTCGGAAGAGAAGATGCATTGAAACTGATTTTGTTTTCACCTGCCGGATACTGAGCATCTGCAATTTCAGCAACCTTTGATCCGGTGGCATTATAAACTGAAACAACTATGTTCGAAGCTTTGTCGAGTGTAAACTGAATAGTAGATTTGTCCGAAACCGGGTTTGGATAAATTGAGCTGGCAAAAACTGCCTTATTTTCTTTAACGCCGTTTTGAGGCCATATTGAACCCGATTTGAGAACGGAACTGCTCTGTAGCAGGAAATTTGGCTGTGCAAGGTTGTACGGATCAACATATCCAAGCAAGTCGTTTGTAGCTAAAGTGTCATTTCCAAAAGCCTGTGTCATGAAGAAGTCATGCTCAAATGAACTGTTAAAAAACTTGCCCATCCCTGAAAGTACACAACGCTGAAGTTTCAAATCGCCATTTGTTGCATTTGTTTGAGTAGCAGTTCCATCAAGGAATAAACCGGCTGGCCAGCCTGTGAAAACTGAATTATAGGCATTAAGCATGGTATTCCTGCGAAGGTGCATGGCACGCTTGAAATTTGCATTTATAGTAGTTGTAAGATCATATTTGGGCCCAAAAACGGAAAAATTACTGAATATACAGTGGGTAACAGGTGAATTCGAGCTTCCTGTCGCGTCGTTATCCGACTCAAAGCCATTTGATCCTGAACCCGGATCAGCTATATCTTTATCGCGCAATGATACTCCGAACTGAAGCATACCCGAGAACCCATTGTCAGTATCAAAATCATCGTCCCATCCCCGGTAAGCTATAAGGTGCCGGCAGTTCACTGCGCCGCCGAACCATTCGAATGAATCATCACCACTGTACGATATTTGTATGTAGTCAATCTGTGTGCCGTTTCCAACACCGCCAAAAGTCAGTCCGTTGATTTCTTTGTCCGGAACAAAAGGAATACCCGGAAACTCAATGCGGACGAATTTTAGGATGCCACTGTTATCGGCATTGTTTGTGCCGCCATACACCGAAGTAGGACCACCTTCGATAATTGCTGTTCCGCCAGGTGAATTAATAATCCCGTATCCACAAAGAATTACTCCGCCCCAGTCGCCATAACCCCGGTTGCCTGGCGCGAAGTTCGATGTAAATACAATAGGTTGATTTACTGTGCCTTCTGCTATCAGCTTGGCTCCTTGTTCAATAATAAGTGTTCCTTTTGTGTCTTTGTCGCCACGGATAATTGTACCAGGCTGAATAGTTAAAGTTACACCGGCACGTACATAATAAAATCCTTTTATCAGGTAAACATTATTGGAAGTCCAGGTGGTATTGGCAGTAAGCTCGCCCTGCACTGTAGTATTAATGTCAGGATAAACTGTATTCTGACAGTTCCAGTTTGCCCATCCAGAAGTCCAGTCGTTAGCTGTTCCGAATGCTCCCCTGAAAGGTACTTGCTGGAAAAACTGATCATTAATTGTGTTTTGGCTGTAGCTGGTCATTGCCAGGCAAATCAACATGAAGTTTAAGAGTAATAATTTTTTCATCTTTTTTAGTTTTTGATTTGAGGCAAATGTAGACCGAAAAAAATAGCTTCGTGTTAAACCATTATTAAGGAAATCGAATCAAATTGTTATTTGATTTTAGTAATAAATATATAAGTATACACATTGAGATACAGGAAATTATAACATCCATTTGAAAAATTATTATCATAATATTTAGTTAACGGTGAGTTAATATTTAGCGCATAGTTTTGCGGCTGTTTAATATGAAAATAATATTGAATTACATGAGAAATTACCTCACATTAATACTTTTATTTTTCAGTACATTATTGATTGCCCAGCAAACCGGGATTAAGGGAGTTGTTACAGATAAGGTTTCCCACGAAACTTTAATAGGGGCAACTGTATTAATACAAGGATCAACCACCGGATCAACCACTGACCTCGATGGTAAATATGCAATTACAAGCATAGCGCCGGGAAATTACAACCTGGTAATTTCTTATATTTCCTACAAAACACAGGTTATTGAGAAGATAAAAGTAGTGCGTAATGAAATGCTTGAGTTGAATATTGAACTGGAAGGCAACAGCGTGGCGCTCGAAGGCGTGGTTATATCGGCCAAAAACAGGATCGGCGGCAGCGAAATCTCAATGTTATCGACCATGAAAATGAGCAACCTGGTGGTTAACGGTATTTCGAGCCAACAAATAAATCGTTCGCAGGACCGCGATGCATCCGAGGTAATCAGGCGTGTGCCCGGAATAACCATTATGGATGACCGTTTTGTAATGGTAAGGGGTTTGAGCCAGCGATACAATACAGTTTGGTTGAATAATGCATCAACGCCCAGTTCAGAAGCTGATGTCAGGGCTTTCTCCTTTGATGTTATTCCCAGCTCGATGCTCGAAAATATACTGGTGTTCAAAAGTCCCGCACCCGACTTGCCGGCAGATTTCTCTGGAGCTGCCATTAAAATTTTTACAAAAAATAATGCGGATAAAAACAGTTTTTCATTGGCATATTCCACCTCCTACAGACCGGGAGCTACTTTTAAAGATTTTAATAATTACCGGATGAGTAAATACGATTGGTTAGGATTCGACGATGGGAGCAAGGCACTGCCGGCTGACTTCCCAGCGCATCTGAATGAAGTTACTGATAAGATGGAGCGGCAAAGGCTTGGACGTGAGTTGGATAAAGTATGGACACCGGCAGTTAGTACCGCAATTCCTGATCAGCGTTTCCAGTTTGGACTTACCCGACGATTCCTGGTTGGCAAAGTATCTGTTGGAACCATTAACAGTTTTACATACAGCTATTCCCAGGATGTTGACAATATTTTTCGTGCCGACTACCAGCAATATGATACTGTTAAGGATGTTTCGGATACCAATTATTATTTTAATGATATACGCAGCAGGGCAACTGCTAAGATAGGAGCATTGAGCAACTGGCTGTTTGTTTTTGGTAAAAACCAGAAAGTCGAATTTCGCAACTTATACAATCACCAGGGGTACACCCAGGTTATTGATCGCAGTGGTCGCGATAACTACGGAGGATTAACCATACGCTCCGAAGAGCTGAGTTTTAGCAGCAGGAATACATATTCCGGACAATTGGCGGGCGATCACAGTTTCAGGAATAACCTGGCCCATTTCGATTGGACCCTGGGTTATTCGTATGCTGACAAATACCAGCCTGATTTAAAACGATTATCAAGCTCCCTGGCTGAAGATCCCGATAATCAGTACTATGGTCAGTACGGGGTAAATTTTTCATTTTCAGCTTCACCTGAATTATCCGGACGAGTTTATCAGGATTTGAGAGAACATATCTACATCGGGAACTTTAATTTTTCAAATACCTTCCAATTCGGAAACTTTAAACCACAGCTTAAAGCGGGCATGTATATCGAAAAGAAAAACCGCGATTTTAGTGCAAGGCTTATCGGCTACGCAATTTCGAATACATCAAAATTCAACTGGGGACTACCTTATGAGCCTGTTGACGTGATTTTTGCGGATACCAACATCAATACAACTACAGGTCTTAAAATTGATGAAACTACCAATAAAAGTGATTCTTACATGGCCACAAACCATTTGCTTGCAACCTACCTGGCCGTTAATCTTCCTTTTTCAACAAAATTAAATTTGTACACCGGTGTGCGCATGGAGAAAAATGACCAGGAGATGCACAGCTTTTCGAGCGACAATGCAAGCGAAGCCGTAAATATAGTAATTGACAAAACTGATTTTTTCCCGTCGGCAAACCTTAGCTATAATTTTACTGAAAAGTCGCTGGCTCGCATTTCGTATGGACTCACCATCAATCGCCCCGAGTTTCGTGAAATAGCTCCTTTTGCGTTTTATGATTTTGAAATGAAAAAACTGGTGCGTGGTAATCCTGAACTCGAAAATGCCAAAATCAGCAATTTTGATTTACGTTACGAATATTACCCAAGCCCAAGCGAAACGTTTGTTTTAGGCGTATTCTACAAGAATTTCAACAAGCCGATTGAAACTATCGAAATTAATTCGGGTAGCGGTAAAGATTATACTTTCCAGAATGCCCTGGGCGCTAATAACTACGGTGCCGAAATCGAAATCCGGAAATCATTGCAAAGCCTGGCTAAAAAAGACAATTTCCTCAGGTACCTTAAAGATTTTATGCTGGTTGCCAACGCCTCATTTATTAAAAGTGAAATTAAACTTGATACTGCAAAATTTTATTCAGCCGAAGCAAAACGACCTATGCAGGGGCAATCGCCATATATCGTAAACCTTGGCTTGTACTACCAGGATAACTATCACGGACTTATGGTGAGCCTGCTGTATAATGTAATCGGTAAGCGAATTGTTGTGGTCGGTCTCGATACGCCTGATGTGTACGAAATGCCCCGCAATGTACTCGATCTCACTATAACCAAGGACTTAGGTAAGAACTTACAGATTAAAGCCGGTGTACAGGATATACTAAACCAACATGTTGTGGAAAAACAATTTGTGAAATATACTGACACAAAAGCTGCCACCGTAAATCGCCAGCAGTCGACGCTGGACTATAAACCTGGTAGTTTATACTCGCTGGGCGTTGTTGTTAACTTTAACAGGTAAGTTCGTTTAGCCACTATCTGATGCGTCAAATGTTATTATGAAAAATTAAAACAAAGCTTATGAAAAAACTGCTATTAGTCTCATTATTGCTGTTGGTGTTAACAAGTGCTTACAGCCAGGCACTTGAGTTCAGCGATGGGTATTTTTATAAAAACGGGATGCTGTATACCGGCGTTTATACTGAATATTGGCCAAACAAAAACGTAAAACAAGTTCAGAATATCCGAAACGGACAGGAAGACGGAATTTCAGAAATCTATTTTGAAAACGGAAAACTTCAGGAACAACGCTCATACTTCGAGGGTCAAAAGCATGGCTGTTGGATTACATACAATGAAACGGGTTTAAAAATTGCCGAGGCCAATTATCGTCATAATAAAAAGGATGGCATCTGGCGGATTTGGGACGAGAATGGCACGCTGCGCTACGAAATGTATTACTCAAATGGCGATAAAACCGGAACCTGGCGGATTTGGGATGAAAAAGGCAACCTGACAAACGAAAGAAAATTTGATGTTCAGTAATTCCACACGCCGGAACGATTAACATAAACTTAATATGGCTGTAATACTGGGTTAATGTTCGAGCCGTATTTTTGCCAGTATAAAAAATTAAGACAGATGAAACGAATTTTTTACCTTGTTATAACCGGACTGATTTTGGCAGTAACTAATAATGTTTTTGCCACAGGCGATCAACCCGTTGTTTCCGCTTCAAGAGCAAGCATTTCGGGAAAAGTAATTGATAACAAAACCGGCGAATCATTGGTTGGCGTAGCAATTTCTATTGAAGGTACCGAAACAAAAGTGTATACCAATCTCGACGGATCATTTGTAATTAACAATCTGAATCCGGGAAACTATAACCTGATTCTTTCGCTGATTTCGTATAAAAACAGCCTGATCGAAAATCTGAAAGTAAACCCGGGCGAAAAGGAAGAAATTGCAGTAAAACTCGACGCTGTCCGATAGGTCGCGACTGATAGTTATTGCAGAAGGACTATGCTCACAGGCATGGTCTTTTTTGCTTTAACTGCGTAAAGCAAAACAAATACTGCTAATACTAAATAATCCTTGCCACCTTTCAGTCGCAGGATTTTATTTTTTTTGAATTTTTACGGTAATTCCCGACAAGTAAACCTTAACCGAAATAGGGGAGATGAACTCACTGTATGTGCTTGCTGGCGGGGCCGCCTACAAGATTATGCATCGTATTTTATTTATTGTTAATCTATGATAATCTTGCCATTGAGATGGGGCCAATCTTTGATTCAATTAGCTGTTTTTTCAATTTTGTTTTTAGATTTAGTAGAAAAGAAATTGTTTTTCACTATAATTCCATTACTTATTTTGAAATAGAATTTTCTATCAAGACATTCGTCATAAATCTCAATCCTGTTATGTTTCTTTTTCCAGAAACCAGATGAGACAATTTGCAAACCCTCAAATATTGTGTATGAATTAATTGAATCATGATAAAATGTTAATTCAGTACCATCGGATAAGTAATCATCTGATTCTTTAAGTGACAATCTATCCCTACTTAGTTTTCTCTGAAGCAGATTTGAGATTAAAACACTCGTATCTGTCTCTGTTGCATAAAAAGTTAAAGTATTTTCATTGGAAACAATANNATTATTTTGTATGTCAATTTTTGTTTGGTAATTGAATCAGTCAATATTAATTTATTGCCAAAGTATTTATAATGTCCATATGAAAGCGTATTACCAAACAAAAAATCCTCACCATAAATCATATCATTTATGCAATAAGTTGAGCTTTCTTGATACATTTTCAATTCATAGCCATTGTTTGATAACGTATTTTTTTCTCTCTCAGACAATGATTGAGCCTGAGTAAATTGAT
>DGQJ01000206.1:378-3450 GCA_002389705.1 Bacteroidales bacterium UBA4417 | reverse complement strand
GAGGTTGAATTCACGGTTGAAACTTCGGAAACGCCTGCTTCAACGGTTACTGCTGATCTTAATAATGGTTTTGAAACCGTACAGCCAGTCATTCAGCCACAGCCAAAAGCTACTCCAGTGCCCGATAAAGTTGAGATGGATCACCATACAATGGATACCTCTTACGATCCGCATCTCGACCTGGCTACTTTCCAGCTTCCGGGTATTGATTTGCTCGACGAATATGGCGCAGGTACCATCAGCGTTACCAAGGACGAACTGGAAGCCAACAAAAACAGGATTGTTTCAACCCTCGGCAATTATGGCATTCAGATTGACAAGATTAAGGCAACCATCGGGCCTACGGTAACGCTGTATGAAA
Source organism: Bacteroidales bacterium UBA4417 (assembly GCA_002389705.1). Lineage (GTDB taxonomy): Bacteria > Bacteroidota > Bacteroidia > Bacteroidales > UBA4417 > UBA4417. Next base: position 3,089 of record DGQJ01000206.1, on the reverse strand, counting down.
TTATCCCAGCACCTGGGGTTCGTATTTCGAAAATCAAAAACCTCGAAGATGATATTGCCCTGAGTCTCTCGGCCCTGGGTATACGAATTATTGCCCCCATTCCCGGCAAGGGGACCATTGGTATTGAAGTGCCAAACCAGAAACCTGCCATCGTCGGAATGAAAGCGCTGATATCGTCCGAAAAATTCAACAGCAACCATTACGACCTGCCTTTTGCCATTGGTAAAACCATTTCGAACGAGGAGTTTGTGGCCGACCTTACCAAGATGCCCCATATACTGATGGCCGGCGCCACCGGGCAGGGAAAATCGGTAGGGCTGAATGCTATCATCACATCGCTGTTGTACAAAAAACATCCATCGGAGTTGAAATTTGTAATGGTTGACCCGAAAAAGGTTGAGCTGACCCTTTTCTCGAAAATTGAACGTCATTACCTGGCCAAGTTACCCGATTCGGAAGAAGCCATTATTACCGATACCCGCAAGGTTGTGCGCACGCTCAATTCGCTGAATATTGAGATGGATAGCCGCTACGACCTGCTGAAAGATGCCCAGGTACGCAACATAAAGGAATACAATACCAAGTTTATTGCGCGTAAGCTAAACCCGTTACTCGGGCACCGCTTTATGCCTTACATTGTGGTTGTAATTGATGAGTTTGCCGACCTGATACTTACTGCCGGAAAGGAAGTGGAGCACCCGATTACCCGTTTAGCGCAGCTGGCCCGAGCCATTGGTATTCACCTGGTAATTGCCACCCAGCGCCCGAGTGTAAACATCATTACAGGAACCATTAAAGCCAACTTCCCGGCGCGTATCGCCTTCAGGGTTATTTCGAAGATCGACTCACGCACCATCCTTGATACTGGTGGCGCCGACCAGCTGATTGGCCGCGGCGACCTTCTTCTTTCGCAGGGTGGGGATATGATCAGGTTGCAGTGCGCCTTTATTGATTTGCACGAAGTGGAACGCGTTACCGAGTTTATCGGATCGCAACGTGGATATCCTTCGGCATACGCTTTGCCCGAGTTTAACGAAGAAGAATCGGAAATACAACAAGAAACCGATCCGGGCGAACGCGATGAACTTTTTGAAGATGCCGCTTACCTGATAGTTGCCTCACAACAAGGCTCCACCTCGCTCCTTCAGCGTAAACTTAAACTGGGTTACAACCGCGCAGGACGTATTATCGACCAGCTTGAATCGGCCGGAATAGTAGGCCCGTTTGAAGGCAGCAAAGCCCGCGAAGTAAAAATTGCTACCGAGTTTGCTTTGGAACAATTTTTGAAAGATCTTAACAGTAAAAACCATCCAGAAGAATTCTGAAATAAATAAACCAAACATGAAGAAACTACTCTTTTTAGTAATTATTGCAGTGCTGAATGTGGCTGCATTTGCGCAATCTGATAAAAAAGCTACGGCAATCCTTGATGAAGTATCGGTTAAAACCAAAGCATACAAAACCATCAAAATTGAATTTACTTATGCCATGGATAATGCAAAACAGAAAATCCATGATAAGTTTAAAGGCACCTTGCTTTCGAAAGGCGATAAATACAAACTTACAGCAGCCGGGCAGGATGTGATCAGTGATGGCAAAACCGTGTGGACTTACCTTAAAGATACCAAAGAAGTGCAGATAAATAACGTTGGCGAAGACGATGATGCTTTTACACCAACAAAACTGCTGAGCGGTTATAATAAGGATTTCAAATCAAAATTTATTGAAGAAAAAGGAAACGAACAGTTGATAGAACTTTACCCGCTGAAAAAAGGTAAATCGTTTACCAAAGTGCAATTAACCATCGATAAAACTAAAAAACAAATCAGCAGATTTGTGATCTACGACCGCAATGGAAGCACTTTCACCTACCTGGTCGACAAATTTGTTACCGATCAGCCGATTGCTGATAATGTTTTTACTTTCAATAAGGCTGAACATCCGGGTGTTGAGATAAATGATATGAGATAGCTTGTAAGAAAAATACAGGCAAGTATACAGGGGCGGAATTTTGTTAGCCAGCAAAATTCCGCCCTTATTTTTATGAATCGTGAAAAACGGAACCAGTTGATGGTTAACGGCGTTTCCTGGTTTTGAGCATTATAATATCGCGGTCAACCTGCTGCATTATTTTACTTCCGATGCTTCTAAATCCTGGAGTGCCATCAGCCATCTGAAACTCGATGGTATCGTACAATTCCTGCAAAATATCGGGTTCCGAAGCCGACAAACGGTACAAAACCTGGATGCAATACATTTTTACCGCTACACTCTCGGCTGAGTCCTGCAGCCATTTGAAGGCAATATTCATCAGTTCACCTTCTGTACCCGTTGCGAAAGGCGACCTGGCAATCATCCGCAGGGCATGACGTTTCAATCCATCGTGGTTAAAAAACGGAAGTTTTTCTACCAGGCCTGGTAAATGCGGGATTACCCATTCCGGTTTGTTTTCCGAAGCAGTATCAATAATCCAGGCAGCACGGCGCGAAACCGGCTCCTCCATGCATAGGTATATCTCCCAGAGTTCATGTATCAATTCCGGCCGCTTGTTAACAATATCGCCTACAAAATCGGTATATGACCGGGAATTACCCTTGAGCAGCAATTCCCTTAGATCGTATTTTGGTTCCGGCATGGTATAACTGGATATTTATTTCCGTTCTTATTCAAACTAATTTTGGCCGGCCAAGTTATTATAAAAATCTATAAAT
>DGQJ01000206.1:0-286 GCA_002389705.1 Bacteroidales bacterium UBA4417 | reverse complement strand
GCGTATATTTCAATAATTCCTTCATTATTCCTGACTTTCAGCAGTTTTTTCAGGGGAAAGTTCGTTTGGTACTTTTACCTTGTTTATACGGCACTGGCCTTGTTTTTCATCACGGTGATCATTACCGGCGATCTTTTCATGTACAAATACTGGGGATTCAGGATTGATGCCACGCCGATTTTTTATATGTCGAATTTAAAAGCCATGACCGCCAGCGTAAGCACAATCACTGTTATTGGTGGCATCCTGGCTGTTTTGGCAATCTCGGCTTTGCTGTTTTATGGCT
>DGQJ01000192.1:7977-12001 GCA_002389705.1 Bacteroidales bacterium UBA4417 | reverse complement strand
TCGGGCTGGTACTGGATGCCATTATAATTGGCAACATCGCTTTTAATGATGTGAGCCGTTGCTCCGCTTCCAAGCACAAAACTTTTGCCCAGGTAGCGTTTGTACTCAACATCGGATTGAAATGTGTTGATGTGATAAAAGGCATCAATGTTAGCATTTTCGCTCTGGTAATGTTCCTTTTCATCGACAAAAGCTGAACGAACTACAAATGATTGATGTATACCGGAGTAGGTCCATTGTAGCATACTCCGGATCGCCTGGTCCCACTGCTGCTGGTCGCTGCTGGTCATGGTCATGGTAGGAGGAATCTGTCGGTCTGTAACCTGGTACCATATGGCGGCTTTTAGTTTCTGGTGCTGGTTCAGCATGTATTCGAGCTGGTGAACCGATGATGCTGTTTTAACCCTTGAATTTTCAATAGTTACCCGATTTCCATAAAAATCGGTATACCTGAAATTGTTGTTATTCCATGCACCTGAAAGCGATCCCGCATAGGCCAGTCGCTTACTTCCGACGGTAAGCTTTAAACCACCATTTGTATTTCCAAAGCTGCCGGCACCCATCAAAGCTGAAACCCGCAGAGGTGTGGAATAATGCATTGCATTTACAAGTTGCAGGCTTCCGCCGATGACTCCCGATCCCAGCAATGCACTTGCTCCACCCGACTGAATTGTAATATCTGAAAACTCGAAGGTTGAAATGCGTGAAAGGTCAGTCATCGCCAGATTGGGCTGCTGAATATTGATTCCATTCCAGAAAACACCCGATTGCGATGAGTTAGTTCCCCGCATCGACATGGTTGAAGTCCCGGATTGACCGTTCGATTTTATGGTAATAGAGGTTTGTTCGTTCAGTAACATGGCCAGGCTGGCTCCCTGGCGCACCGAAAGCGTTGTGGTATCAATTTTTTCAATTTTTATGCCGGTCGAAAACGCCGAAATCCTGTCGGCTTTAATCACAACTGCATCCAACAGCCGGGTTGAATCCGTACCCTGAGCTGAAATTTTCAGTACAACGCACAAAAAAAGAGAGAAAAATGCAACCCGAAGCTTCATAGCGTTTATTAAAATCCGGGTAAACATGTGACAATACCTGCCTTTGACAGACTCTGCCGCTGCTTTTAACCCGAAAGCATTGAACATAATACATCGGCAGGTCTTCTGACTTTCTCCCCCTTCCCGGCGCCTTCCCATAACATTTTAAAGCTACAGTGGCAAAAGGATTGCCGGTGGGTTCAATTGGAGATTACAGCAGCGGGACTGTCCGGGATTTACACCCGATTCCCTTTTAAGGCATTCCCATTGCAAATGGGATGCACACCGTTGATGCCGCAAAGGTAAATCAATAAATTATTTCAATCCAAATAAATAATTTCTGTACACGGAATAATAGCGCCAAAACTCAAATCTATTTACTTATTGCTGTGAATGTTACATTAAATATATTTTTTCTAAAAAAAAATTACAGTCAGGATTTTAGTCACCAAATATGTTTTTTTAGCAAGAGCATACCGGCAACTTATGGCTAGGTTAATGTTTTTCAGGATGAAGACTCATTTCAGGTTTTATCTGCGGGTAAAAATTCTTCAATTCCCGGGTAAAACAGTTTTTCGCTGGCAACCTGCTGTGGATAGGTGTAGTAATGCATCAGCGATTCAGCACCTAAAGTTCCGTCGTTCATAAAAAGCCGGACCTGCATAACAGCAACATTGCGACGCATTTCGTGCAGCCTGGCAACGAGCCTGAATGGGGCTTTTTCCATCAAAACCGGTTTCAGAAGTTTCACCTCCATCCTGGAAGTAACGCCGGCAGTTTGAAGTTTAACAAAAACATACCAGCTGGCTATTTCGTCCATCAGGGTGGCCTGAATGCCTCCATGCAAAACCCCTACCCAGCCTTGCAGGTGCGCTTCAGGTTGCCAATCGCATACCACCTCATCACCTTCGAGCCTGAAGTTCATCCGCAGTCCAAATTCATTTGCCGGAGAACAGCCGAAACAGTTATAACCATCCAGTTTATGAAACGGGTTTTTAATTTTTACAGGTTTAATCATTTTTTAAAACTTATGCCGGTGAATAAAAAAATGCCCGAATGAATCCAGGCATTTCAGATCAATTGAACAACGCATGCTACTTTAGCTTTCCTTTGCTGTAAATGGATGTTTTCACAACTTTACCGGAGGCATCAAACTCAAGCCATTTGCCGTCTTTTTCGCCGTTCAGGTAATTTCCCTGGTTTTTAAGTTTCCCATCCTCGGAATATTCTTTCCAGGTGCCGGTTTGTAATCCTTTGGTATAAAATCCTTCGGTTTTCAGCTTACCGTTTTCATAGTATTCGCGCCAGAATCCGTTCTCAACATTACCTGCAAACTCCTGCTCGCTCATGAGTTTTTTGCCTGAATAATATGTTTTCTGCACGCCTTCCAGATTGTTGTTCAGGTAATGATATTCAACAACCAGATCGCCATTCATATTATAAAAATTCGAAACACCATTCTTCATATCATCCTTGTATTCAGACTCTTCCTGCAGTTTCCCTCCTGAATTCTCATAAAATATTTTCTTTTTACCATTGATTTTACCTTTCGAATAATCAATGGATGATGCCGGGTTGGTACCGTAATAGTATTTCTTTGCAGTACCTTCCGGAAGATCATTTTCATAAAAAGTTTCGCTGGTGAGAAAACCAGCTCTTGGATCAATTTCGATACTGATCCCATTGCGCCTACCTTGAGCATAATTCTCGATACGCGTCAGTTTACCTTCGGTAGAATAACTGGCCCAGCAACCATCTTTCTGGCTATCGATGTATTGTCCTTTGGATGAGCCAAACTGTGTTTTCTCCTCCCAGGGGCCCTGCTTTTTACCATTTGCATCCGTTTGATTGACTGCCATTTGAGCAAAAACAGCAGTAACAGAAAAAACAATTAACAAACATGTGAAAAGTAACTTGTTCATCTTAAACCTTTTAAATGATTAAAAATATTTAGATTACCATGATTAGGGTTAACCACTGAACACCTTAAAATCGTTTCTATAAAGAGCAAATCAGCCGGCAATCACTTCTCCATACAAATCGAAAGCATCGGCAGCAGTAATTTTCACTTTATAAAATCCACCGGGTTTCAAAGGTGTAACAAAATTAATTAAAACTTCGTTATCCACCTCAGGCGAATCGAATTCGGTCCGTCCGACATAATATTCACCTTCTTTACGATCGACAAGCACAGAAAAAGTCTTACCAACCTTGGCCTGGTTCAGCTCGAACGAAATAATTTGCTGAATCTCCATAATCTCGGCAGCTCGCTGCTGTTTTACTTCTTCGGGCACATTATCTTCGAGGTCGAAAGCGTGGGTATCCTCTTCGTGCGAATATGTAAATACGCCTGCCCTGTCGAACCTGGTTTCGCGGATAAACGATTTGAGTTCTTCAAATTCCTGTTCCGTTTCGCCAGGGTAACCGACAATAAACGCCGCCCTGACGGCAGCACCCGGCAACTCCTGCCTGAATTTTCGCATCAGTTCAATGGTTCCGGCTTTATCAACACCACGGCGCATGCTTTTCAGAATCCTGTCGCTAATGTGCTGAAGCGGGATATCAATGTAATTGCATACATCAGGCCTGTCGGCAATAATACCCAGCAATTCGTTCGGGAAAGTAGTTGGAAATAAATAATGCAACCTGATCCAGGTGAATAATTTCTGATCGGACAAAGTCTTTACAAGCTCAGGCAGCATCTGGCGTTTATACAAATCGATACCATAATAGGTTAGATCCTGCGAAATAAGCAAAAGTTCTTTTACACCCTGGGCTGCGAGTTTTCGGGCTTCGTCAACAATATCATCAATGGGCCGCGAAATATGCTTGCCGCGAATGCCCGGAATGGCACAGAAAGAGCAGCTGCGGTCGCAGCCTTCGGCAATTTTAAGGTAAGCGAAATGATTCGGGGTGGTAAGTAATCGTTCGCCAAGCAGGTCCTTACGGTAACTGGCACCCATGCGGGTAACAATTTCTGAAAGGTCGCG
>DGQJ01000192.1:7506-7889 GCA_002389705.1 Bacteroidales bacterium UBA4417 | reverse complement strand
CCATCGCGGAGTACACGTATATTATTCAGTTTAAGCTGACCCATCAGCACTTCCGAATCAACCGTGTTTTTGGCACAGCCTAAGGTTACAACACGTATGGTATGGCGGGGAAGAGACATGGGATTTACGATTTACGATTTACGATGTACGATTTAAGATGTACGATGTACGATTGCGGATTGCGGAATGGGGATTGTAATTATTGAAGAATTTACACCAGCCATTCCCCTGATGTATGGTATAACAACATCAAAATCGGGTTGTTTGTAAAATAAGAAGTCAACCTGCAGAGGAAACATCAAATTTAAATCCGGGAAGATCCGAATTTAGGAGAACAACGAATTGACGAATTCGTTTTTATCAAAAATCTGCAGGTCTTCCAT
>DGQJ01000192.1:5007-7380 GCA_002389705.1 Bacteroidales bacterium UBA4417 | reverse complement strand
TTCATTCATCAGGCCAACCTTGTTGTGCAAACGACCTGCTGTGTCGATAATAACCACATCAATTTTCTTATTTACGGCCGATTTCACTGTATCGTAAGCCACAGCAGCAGGATCCGACCCCATGGCCTGTTTTACAATCTGTACACCTGTTCGCTCGGCCCAGATGCCAAGCTGGTCGATGGCTGCAGCCCTAAATGTATCGGCAGCACCCAGCATCACTGTTTTTCCCGCTTTGGTAAAATGATAGGCTAATTTGCCGATAGTTGTGGTTTTGCCTACGCCATTTACGCCAACAACCATAATAACATAGGGTGTATCTCTTTTGGGGAAGTCGAAATCGACAAATTCGCCTGTATCGTTTTCGGTGAGAAGGGCCGCAATTTCGTCGCGGAGCAAACCATTCAGTTCGCCGGTGCCCAGATATTTATCGCGGGCAACGCGCTCCTGGATACGGGAAATTATTTTAAGTGTCGTTTGAACGCCTACATCAGAAGTCACCAGGATTTCTTCCAGGTCGTCGAGCACATCATCGTCAACACTCGATTTGCCCGCAATAGCCTTGGTAATACGAGAAAAGACGCTGGTACGTGTTTTTTCCAGGCCTTTATCGAGTACTTCTTTTTTTTCTTTTGTGAAAAATGAAAATATTCCCATTACATAGAAGGTTTATTAATCTTTGAATTGCTGGGTTACGTAGCCCAGGCCCTGTAAATGTACAACAAAGCATTAAAAAGGTTCACTTTAGGTATATCCGGTCAAAAAATAAATTACGATTTCCCGAAAACTGAAAAAGCTTTTCCCCGAAAGAAAAAGCTTTCCGTATGAAACAGAAGTTCGTATTATTTTTTAGCCAGGAAATCTTTAACCTGATCGTTAGCTACGATGGTTTCTTTAAACACGTAAGCACCGGTTTTTGGTGAACGGGCCATACGGATAACTTTTGCATAATCCTTACCACTGGTGGTACGCAGGGTTGCAACAACTTTCTTTGCCATGGTATATTATTATTTAATTTCGCGGTGAACGGTTACTTTCTTTAATATCTTATTGTACTTCTTAAGTTCAAGTCGCTCGGGCGTATTTTTCTTGTTCTTTACGCTTACATAGCGGGATGTACCGGGCATGCCACTTGTTTTATGCTCTGTGCACTCCAGAATTATCTGTACCCGTGCTTCTTTGCTCTTCTTAGCCATTGGATATAATCATTTTTATTACAGGGGTGCAAAAGTATATACATTTTCTTAATTATCCAACAAGAGCTGCAAAATTATTTAAATGTTTTATTCACATTCTCCTGTTGATTAAAAATATACCCTCAAAATGTTTCATATTTATAAGGCATACCATTATAAAAGCAGGTAAAGATAGTCATTTCTCCAAAAACTATGGCTAACATAATTTTTCCGGGGAGCATAAAGACCTGGCTGTTTTTTCATAACGGTTCAAAAGTGTATATTTGCAGGTATGATATGGGAATCGTACCGTCGAGGTTTTAATGCTTTTCTGAAACTTGAAAAATCGCTTTCACTCAACTCGGTGAAAGCCTACAGGCGTGATATAGAAAAGCTTACCTCCTACCTGGAAGAAAAAAATATAAGTGTACAGCCCGACGGAATTACGCTTGCGCACTTACAGGACTTCCTGAAATGGCTCAACCAGAATACAATCAATGCACGTTCACAAATGCGCATCATTTCAGGGATCAGGGCTTTTTTTAAATACCTGCTTCTGGAGAACCTGATTACCGATGACCCCACTCAATTACTCGATCTCCCACGCACGGGCCGCAAACTTCCTGAATTCCTAAGTATCGATGAAATTGAAAGGCTGATTGCCGCTATTGATCTTTCGAAACCCGAAGGCGAACGAAACAAAGCCATTATTGAAACGCTGTATGGTTGCGGACTCCGGGTTTCGGAGCTGGTAAACCTGAAAATCAGCAATATATATTTTAATGAAGGATTTATGCGTATTACCGGAAAAGGCGACAAGGAGCGCCTGGTTCCGTTCAGTGGCAAGGCATTAAAGCAGATTAACCTTTACCTGCACGAAATAAGATCACATATACCAGTTAAAAAAGGCCAGGAAGATATCCTTTTCCTCAATCGACGCGGCAGCAGGCTAACCCGGGAAATGATTTTCATGATCATTAAGAATCTGACCAAAATTGCGGGAATACACAAAACAATCGGGCCACATACTTTACGGCATTCATTCGCCACACACCTGGTTGAAGGTGGCGCTGATTTAAGGGCTGTACAGGAAATGCTCGGACACGCAAGTATCACCACTACCGAAATTTACACGCACCTCGACCGCAGCTTCCTGCGCGAAAATATTCTGGAGCACCATCCTTTGTACAGAAGAGATGGA
>DGQJ01000192.1:0-4962 GCA_002389705.1 Bacteroidales bacterium UBA4417 | reverse complement strand
ATCAGCGCGAACTCCAGCTCACCAGGGTTAATTCCTCGTCAGAGAAATAGAAATCGATCTGTGCATCTTCGAAAGTTACACGGTGTTCGCCCCAGGTTTCGTCTTCCTCATCAATTTCAGAATATGAATTTTCCTTCATCAGCGAAATGATCTGATCACGCGTTATATTGAAAATGAGTGAGTTGAAAAGCACGGTTTCCAGATTATCCGATTCGATAGTGCTTAGCGTAGGTTCGCCATTGGCTGCATCGAAAAAAAAGTTTAATCCTGAGTCCGGGTAATTCCATACAATACTTTCAACATCCCCGTCGATAGCGCTTTCTAGTTCTTCCACTTCATCGGGTTCGCCTAGTTGTGCACGCACTATTTCGGGTGTACATCCAAACTGTATTTCACCCAGGCCTTTCTTTAATATGATCTGCAAATCCATTTTTTTGATTACTTAAATTTAACTTCACATGATTGAATCCACTAAAAACGCTGGAAGTATGCTCCAACATCAACTCCTGCAACATTGCAAAATCATCTGCAGGCAATAACAATAGTTTTATTTCAATGGCGAATCCGGTTCTTTTGCAAAAGTTTTATAAATCAACCGATCCAGGTATCGCGGAACAAATTTGCCGAGGAATACAGTGAATTTGCCTTCAAAAAAAGTAAGAACCAGTTGCCTTTTCCGCCTCACCACAGCATGATAGATATGCCTGGCTACTGCTTCGGCCGACATCATATGGTTTTCGTCTCGGGGTGTTTCACCCTGCGGTGTACCATCAGCAGTTAAAGCAGCCAACCGAATATTGGAGGTTGTAAATCCCGGTGCTGCAAGCAATACGTGAAGGCCGGTTTTGCGGTTTTCGACCCTAACCGTATCCAGGAAACCACGTACCGCGAATTTCGAAGCTGCATATCCGCTCCGGCCNNACAGTAAACGGTTCCCCAATAATTTGTATCCATTAACCTGCGCATTACATCCAGCTGCAAATCAATAAACAATGCCCGCATACTGATGCCTGCATTGTTTATCATCACATCAATCCTTCCGAATTTGTTAATGGTAGTTTCTATTAAATTGCGGCAGTCGCTTTCGATGGTAACATCCGTTTTCACAGCAATTGCCTGTACTCCCAGTTTTTCAAGGTCCTGAACGATCTCTGTTAATTTTTCGAGGTTACGGGCTGCCAATACAACGCAGGCACCTTTGCCTCCAAATTCATATGCCAATGCTTTACCTATTCCAGAAGATGCGCCCGTGATTACTACAATTTTATTCCTCATCCGGTTAATTATATTACAATAATACAGTATTTTTATGTCAGAAGCAAACTAAAAGTTATTTTGCCTCATAAAATTGTAATTTTATCGGCAAATTTCGTATTAAAATGTTAACCGATCGTCAACTTTTTCTAAATAATCTGGCACAAACCAGTGATGCGCCTCTGGCTCTTGAAATTACAAAAGCCGAAGGCATATATCTGTATGATATGTCAGGTAAAAAATACATCGACCTTATTTCGGGTATTTCGGTCAGTAATACCGGTCACAGGCATCCGGAAGTAATTAAAGCCATCAAAGCACAAACCGATAAATACCTGCACCTAATGGTATATGGCGAATATATTCAGTCGCCACAGGTGCAGCTGGCAGGCAAACTGGCCGGACTTTTGCCCGAAAGCCTGAACAATTGCTATTTCGTGAACTCGGGAAGTGAAGCCGTTGAAGGAGCCCTGAAACTAGCCAAAAGATATACCGGCAGGAAGAAAATAGTTGCGTTTAAACGGGCTTACCATGGCAGTACGCATGGCTCGCTGAGCGTAATCGGCGATCCGGCCTACCAGGAACCCTTCGGCCCTTTATTACCCGGAGTTGACCACATTACATTTAATTCGTTTGATGAACTCAAGGCCATTACCGCCGAAACTGCATGTGTGATTATTGAACCTGTTCAGGGCGAAGCCGGTATTATTGAAGCCACACCTTCCTTTATAATTGCGTTGCGCGAAAAATGCAATCAAACCGGTGCCCTGCTTATTTTTGATGAAATACAAACCGGTATGGGACGAACCGGAAGCATGTTTGCCTTTGAACGCTACGCGGTAGTACCAGATATTTTATTGCTCGCCAAAGGATTAGGCGGCGGTATGCCGATAGGTGCATTTATTTCGTCCAGGGAAATGATGCAAACACTAACATGCAACCCGGTGCTGGGTCATATCACCACTTTCGGCGGACACCCGGTGAGTTGCGCCGCGGCACTGGCTAATCTATCTGTGATTATAAATGAAAAACTGGTTGAAAATGTAGCCTGGAAAAGCCAACTTTTTGCTGACCTTCTTTCGCAAAGCAAAGCCATCAGTGAAATCAGGAGGGTTGGGTTGATGATTGCACTGCAACTTGATAATTACGCACACGTAAAAAGAGTTATTGACCGCTGCATCGAACAGGGTGTGATTACCGACTGGTTTCTTTTTAATGATTCGTCGATAAGGATTGCGCCCCCGCTAACCATTGATAAAAACCAGATTCGCGAGGCCTGCCTGGTAATTGTAAATGCACTTGGCGAGGATGTTTCATAAAATATGTTCCTGATCACAAACATACGCAGTATGAAAAATACAACCGGATACCCCGCATTGGCTATGCTTTTACTATGGATAGCAGCTTCTTTGTTACCACACAATGTAATTGCGCAGGAAAAACCGGAAGTTGCTAACATAATTAAATTAAGGCCGGGAATTACAGAAGCAGAACTGATTGAAACAGCAGCCGGGGTTACACCCAGCTGGCGCCAGCTAAACTGGCAGCGGCTCGAAGCAACAGCATTTATACACTTCGGACTGAATACTTTCTATAACCAGGAATGGGGTAAAGGCACCGAAGATCCGGCCCGTTTCAATCCAACCCGGCTCAATACAGATCAATGGGCAAAGGCGATCAGCGAAGCCGGCTTAAAGATGCTGATTATGACCTGTAAACATCACGATGGATTTTGCTTATGGCCCAGTAAATATACGAATCACACCGTTGCAGCCAGTCCGTGGATGAAGGGCGAAGGCGACCTTGTAAAAATGGTTTCCGAATCGTGTCATAAATATAACCTGAAGTTTGGCGTATATCTTTCGCCATGGGACAGGCATGAACCATCGTATGGGAACTCCGATGTTTACAATAAATTCTTTTTAAACCAGTTAACCGAACTTCTCAGCAATTATGGCACCGTTGATGAAGTGTGGTTTGATGGCGCCTGCGCTGAAGGCCCGAATGGCAAGAAACAGGTTTACGACTGGAATTCTTACTATCAACTCATCAGGAGGTTACAACCTGCTGCGGTAATTTCAATCATGGGACCCGATATCAGGTGGGTTGGAACCGAAAGTGGTTACGGCCGTGAAACCGAGTGGAGTGTAGTTCCGTACAGTGCTGCCTCCCAGGACAAAATTGCTGCCGAATCGCAACAAGCCGAAATGAAGGCAGGATTTATTCCTCCCGGCGATTTAATGAACCAGGACCTCGGCAGCCGTGAAAAAATAGCAGGGGCCCAAAGCCTGATATGGTATCCATCGGAAGTTGATGTATCGATCAGGCCGGGCTGGTTTTGGCACGGCAGCGAAAATGCCGAAGTAAAAAGCCCCGAAAAACTGCTGGATATCTATTTCAGTTCTGTGGGCAGAAATTCGCTTCTCCTGCTCAATATTCCACCGGATACCACGGGATTGATCAACCAGGCTGATATTAAATCGCTGCAGGCCTGGCGAAATACACTGAACAACATTTTTAGCGAAAACCTGGCTAAAAATGCTACAGTTAGTATGGGCGGGGCCAAAACTGATATCCAAAAAATTACAGATCAGAATGATACAACCTCGTGGACCCCGGCAAAAACGGATCCAATGAGTATTGAGCTGAAACTAAAGAAAACATGTGATTTTAATATCCTTCTACTCCAGGAAAACATAACCAAAGGACAACGGATTGAACATTTTACACTGGAAGCCTGGGTTGACCAAAAGTGGAAAAAGATCACAGAAGGCACAACGGTAGGGTACAAACGCATACTGCGTTTTCCTGATGTGAAGACCAACAAGGTAAGGCTGAGAATTGACCAGTCGAGGCTCGAACCTACCCTGGCCGAATTCGGGCTATACAGGTATCGGGATCTGGCTCCGACAACCGGATCTCCAACTGAAAAAGAATAACCTTAACGCGGTATGAGGCAAGGTTTGTGAAGGTAATTTCACGGGCATAGCATTCAAAACCAGTACAACTAAAAATTTAATCTTGCATTTTCCCTTGGCAACACACCCACATATCAATTATATTTGCACCATATTTTTAGCGTATGCCTGTTGAAATATCGCGACGAAGTTTAGAATTCCCCGACCTTGATGAAGCAGATGAGTCAGGCTTGCTGGCTATTGGCGGCGACCTCAGTATTGAAAGGCTGAAACTTGCCTACTCGAAAGGAATATTCCCCTGGTACGAAGATGGGATGCCAATTCTCTGGTGGTCGCCTGATCCGAGGATGGTATTATTTCCCGAAAAAATGATCATTTCGCATAGCCTCAGGCAAAGTATTAAAAAACAGCAATTTACAATTACTATCGACCATGCTTTCGAAAAAGTAATCAGGAACTGCGCCAAAACGCCACGAAAAGGTGAAGATGGTACCTGGATTACCACCGAAATGCAAAATGCCTATATCCGGCTGCACGAGGCCGGTTATGCCCATTCAGCCGAAGCCTGGTTAGAGGGAGAACTTGTTGGCGGACTTTACGGAGTAGCGTTGGGAAAGGCGTTTTTTGGCGAATCGATGTTCCACCACGTAACCAATGCATCGAAAGTTGCACTTTTTCAACTGGTTGAGAAACTCAGCAGCTGGAATTTTGAAATTATTGATGCACAGGTGTATACCAACCATCTTGAAAGTCTTGGCGGGGAAATGATCCCGAGGAGCCAGTACATGCA
>DGQJ01000411.1 GCA_002389705.1 Bacteroidales bacterium UBA4417 | reverse complement strand
TGGATGTAAACCAGCTTGGTGTTGATTTGCTAACCCTGGCCGGGCATAAATTGTATGCTCCCAAAGGCATTGGCGCCTTGTATATCCGCAAAGGAGTTGTGCTCGATAACCTGATTCATGGAGCCGGGCAGGAACATAACCTGCGAGCCGGAACCGAAAATCTGCTCGAAATTGTCGGCTTTGGCAAAGCAGCCGTGATAGCCCGTCGCGACCTGCAAAATAATAGCCTCCACCTGGCCCGGATGCGCGATTTGCTCAGGGATGAGCTGCTAGCCCGTGTACCGGGAATGCATATTCATACACCTGTTGACATTAGCTTACCCAACACGCTGAGCATTGCTTTCAGGGGTATACCTGCCGATACCCTGCTTTCGACCTTACCGGGGCTGGCGGCTTCGGCAGGAGCAGCATGCCATCCTGCCGGGGTAACCAGTTCGCATGTACTGCTGGCCATGGGTGTTAGTACTGAATATGCCATGGGCACCATTCGGCTATCGACAGGTAAAAATACTACTGCTGAAGAAGTTAAGGCTGCAGCCCTGATGATTGCAGATGCTTACAACCGTATTGTTTCACCATCGGAAACTATAAAAACAGGTAATGCCGGCGAAAATATTAAACTTACCCAATTTACCCATGGCATGGGCTGTGCCTGTAAAATGCAGCCAGCCGACCTGGAAAAAATATTGCGAAACCTGCCTTTAACCTCTGATCCGGATGTGCTGGTGGGTAACAGCGCTGCCGACGATGCTGCCGTTTACCGCGTGAATCCTGATCAAGCCATTGTTCAGACCCTTGATTTTTTCACCCCTATTGTTGACGATCCTTACGATTTTGGAGCCATTGCCGCTGCCAATGCCCTGAGTGATATTTTTGCCATGGGTGCAAAACCCTTGTTTGCCTTAAATATAGTCGCTTTCCCGGTAAACCGGCTGCCGCTGGCGGTGCTCGAAAAAATACTGCTGGGTGCTGCCGATAAAGCCACGGAGGCAGGTATAAGCATTATTGGCGGGCACAGCATCGACGATACCGAGCCCAAATTCGGGATGTGTGTTACCGGGCTTGTGCATCCCGAAAAGGCCTGGAAAAATATCGGCGCCCGGCCCGGGGATGTGCTGATACTGACCAAACCACTGGGAACAGGCATTATTTCCACTGCCGTGAAAAATGGCATGGCCGGTGAAGATGCTGCAGCTGAAGCCTGTTACTGGATGAAACAACTCAACCAGAAAGCTGCCCAGGTTTTTTCGAAAGTCCCGGTACATGCCTGCACCGATATCACCGGTTTCGGGCTGGCCGGCCATTTGAGCGAAATGACCCGTGGCAGCCAGGTGGATGCCGAAATTGACTTCAGTAAGCTGCTATTTATGGAACCTGTGAAAGCACTGGCATTGGCCGGGGCAATTCCGGGTGGCACTCACAACAACCTGGCGTATTACCGGCAATGGATCCGCTGGCAGGCTGTACTTTCGGATACCGAAAAACTTATGTTTTGCGATGCGCAAACTTCGGGCGGGTTGCTGGTTTCAATACCAGGACAATTTGCCGGCGATATTTTACAGGAACTCTACGCCCAGGGTACCGGAAGTGCTGCCGTTATTGGTCGCATTACGCAAGCGGGCGATGGAATAATTACAGTTATCTGACGGAATACAATGGCTTTTCTCCAGGCAATAAAAGCACAAATTACCAGGTTTGCCCGCAGAATCATTTCTTGGTTCATGCGTTTGCCCCGTGGTGTAAAGCGCGGCCTTTCATTAGTTTTCGTGGTGTTAGCTTTGTTCCTGGCGATAGATTTAATATTCCCGTTGCATACTGATATTAAATATTCGCGATTGATCCTTTCGGGTGATGGCAAACTGCTTAATGCGTCCTTATCCACCGATCAGCAGTGGCGTATGAAAGCTGAGCTTCAGGAAGTAAACCCGCTTCTTATCAAAACACTGATTTATAAAGAAGATCGATGGTTTCGTTTTCATCCAGGTGTAAACCCTGTAGCAATCTCAAGGGCGCTATGGCAAAATGTAAGTCATGGCAAGCGGGTATCCGGAGCCTCCACCATTACCATGCAGGTTGCCCGCATGCTCGAGCCCCGCGAACGCACCCTTTTCAATAAGCTGATAGAGTGTTTCAGGGCTGTACAGCTGGAAATGCATTATTCGAAAAACGAAATTCTCGGCCTTTATATTAACCTGCTACCCTATGGGGGAAATGTGCAAGGCGTTAAAGCGGCTTCGTTTCTGTATTTCGGGCAGGAACCGCAGGCGCTCAGCCTGGCGCAGGTAGTTACGCTGGCTATCATTCCTAACGATCCCAACCATTTGAGCCTGGGCAGGCACAACATAGCCATTGTAAAGCAGCGAAATATCTGGTTGAAAAAACTGGGTACATACCATTTGTTTGAACACAAGGCAATGCTCGATGCTATCGGAGAACCGCTGACGGCTAGGCGTTATGAAGCACCGAAACTGGTTCCGCACCTGGCACGACAGCTGGCAGCCCGTTATCCGTCAAAACCTGTAATACACACTTTTATTGATGCCCGCTTACAGGATTTTATCGAAAATACGGTCAGCAACGAGGTAATGATGTACCGCGGCATGGGTGTTGGCAATGCTGCTGTGGTACTTGTTGATAACCGAAAACATGCTGTCGTTGCATATGTGGGTTCGGCCGGATTTCTCGAAAACCAATACCAGGGACAGGTCGACGGGGCTGCCTCGTTGCGCTCGCCGGGCAGCGCACTGAAACCGTTTTTGTACGCGTTAGCCATGGACCGGGGATTAATAACTCCCAAAACCATTCTGCAGGATATACCGCAGAATTTTAACGGTTACCGACCACAGAATTACGACGAAACCTTTCGGGGGCGGTTGCCAGCTTCGCAGGCGCTGGCGCTGTCGCTCAATATTCCGGCTGTTGACCTTGCCAACAGGGTAGGAGCAGACCTGTTTAACGAAAAACTTAGTCGCGGTGGGCTAAAATGGATAGGTGCACGCAGGAAATCACTCGGGCTTTCGGTGGTATTGGGAGGCTGTGGTGTCACGCTTTCGGAACTTACATCGCTGTATTCGTGCCTGGCTTGCGGGGGAACAAATTATGGATTGAAGTTTACCTCCGATGATGCAACACAGGCCCCGATAGTTCTTTTCAGCCCACAGTCGAGTTGGATGATCACTGATATCCTTACCGGGTTAAAGCGCCCT
>DGQJ01000055.1:3018-3655 GCA_002389705.1 Bacteroidales bacterium UBA4417 | reverse complement strand
GGCAGGTAGTCAATCAGTTTACGAACATCTTCATAAATCTGCTCAACAATCATTTTGTCTTCGATTGAATCGTCGGCAATCCGCAGGTTATCAAAAATATCTCCCTCTTCGGTGGCATTTTCAACCAGTGGCAACCGTTTGGCTTTGCGATAATGATCGATGATCAGGTTGTGCGAAATACGCATTACCCATTGAATAAACTTACCTTCTTCCTTGTAGATTCCCGAACGCAGCGTGTTAATCACTTTAATGAAAGCATCCTGAAAAATATCATCGGCCAGGGATTTATCCCTGACAACCAGAAGAATGTACGAATAAACTTTCTGCTTGTGCCTGTTGATCAGAACCTCAAGACTGTATTCATTACCGGCGAGATAGTTGCTTATAAGCTCCTGATCGCTAACATTGGGGGTTGACATTATTCCTCCGTGTTGGTTAGTAATAATTTGAGTTTAATAGCGTAGAGATCTCTCAATAACGATAGTTTTGGTTAACAATTAATGTATCAGGCGTTGAAAAGTAATAGGTTCGGACTGAACAAATTTACCTTGTGCAGGGCAAATATACAATTTATGTTTATCCGAATGTGTTTTTTTGTTAAAAATATCTAAACAATCATCGTGCCAGTCTTGTAATC
>DGQJ01000055.1:0-2966 GCA_002389705.1 Bacteroidales bacterium UBA4417 | reverse complement strand
GTACTTTAAATACCTGATAATTATGATTCAATACGACATCGAAACTTTAGATCCCAAAAAATACATCCTGGTTAAGGGTGCCCGCGTTAATAATCTTAAAAATATTTCTGTTGCCATTTCGCGGAATAAGCTGGTAGTAATCACCGGCTTATCGGGTTCAGGCAAATCATCGCTGGCATTTGATACTTTATATGCCGATGGTCAGCGGCGATACGTGGAAAGCCTGAGTTCGTACGCCCGCCAGTTTTTAGGGCGTATGAGCAAACCTGAGGTCGATTACATCAAAGGAATAGCTCCTGCCATTGCCATTGAACAAAAAGTTAATACCCGTAATCCCCGCTCAACGGTAGGAACTTCCACCGAAATATATGAATACATAAAACTGCTTTTTGCCCGCATTGGGAAAACGTACTCGCCGGTTACGGGCCAGCAGGTTACCAGGCATACAGTTACCGATGTGGTAAACACAATTCTGGAACAACCTGCCGGAACAGCGGTAATGCTTTACAGCCCCATTTTGCCAAAGACAGACCGAACCCTGAAGGAAGATCTCACCGTGATACTGCAGCAAGGTTTCAGCCGGGTGCTTTATCGGCAAAACATCATGAAAATAGAAGAGATTCTTGCTTTTCCCGAAAAGTACGGCTATGATGATATGTTTGTGCTGGTCGACAGGTTTACTGTAGATCCGGAAGATGAAGATGTTTCTTCGAGGGCGGCCGATTCGGCACAGACGGCGTTTTTTGAAGGAAACGGAACCTGCCTGCTGAGTATTGTGAGTGATGGGATTAACAGGCATATTGAATTTTCGAACCGTTTCGAACTCGATGGTATTTCTTTCGAAGAACCTTCTGTTCATCTTTTCAGTTTCAATAATCCTTTCGGCGCCTGCAAAACCTGCGAAGGTTTTGGAAGCGTAATAGGAATTGACGAAGACCTGGTGATCCCCGACAAGAGCCTTTCGGTGTACGACGATGCGGTTGCATGCTGGAAAGGCGAAAAAATGAGCGAGTACAAACACGCGCTGATCAAACAAGCTCATAAGTTTGGCTTCCCCGTTCATAGTCCTTATTATGAACTTACACAGGAACAAAGAAAGTTACTGTGGACAGGAAACTCCTNNTTTCGAAGGCATCAATTCGTTTTTCGAAATGGTTGAAAGCCAAACTTATAAGATCCAGTACAGGGTTATGCTTTCGAGGTACCGGGGAAAAACAGTATGTCCCGACTGCCTTGGAACCAGGCTCAGGAAAGACGCCAACTACGTGAAAGTAAGCGGCAAATCTATTACCGACCTGGTATTGATGCCGGTTGAGGATGCTTTTAAGTTTTTCTCAACCCTTCAGCTTACTGATTACGAACATAAGGTTGCCGATCGCTTACTGGTAGAAATCAAGAACCGGCTTGGATTCCTGTGCAACGTCGGGTTACCTTACCTTACCCTCAACAGGCTCTCCAATTCACTGTCGGGCGGCGAATCGCAGCGTATAAACCTGGCCACTTCGCTGGGCAGCAGCCTGGTAGGCTCGCTTTATATCCTCGACGAACCCAGCATAGGGCTNNCTGCATCCGCGCGACACGCACCTGCTTATAAAAGTGCTTAAAGGCTTGCGCGATATGGGCAATACTGTAATTGTGGTTGAGCATGAAGAAGAAATCATAAAAGCCGCTGACCAGGTAATTGATATAGGTCCCTTGGCAGGAAGCCATGGCGGAGAACTTGTTTTCCAGGGCACTTTTAACGAAATACTTGAAGATGAAAAAAGCTTGACCGGGCAATACCTCTCGGGTAAAAAAGCGATACAAATGCCTGTAAGCCACCGCCCATGGAACGATTTTATCGAGATTAAAGGCGCACGCGAAAATAACCTCAAAGGTATTGATGTAAAATTCCCTCTAAAAGCCATGACGGTGGTTACCGGGGTGAGTGGTTCAGGGAAAACAACCCTGATAAAACGCATTCTTTATCCCGCCCTGAAAAAAATATATGGCGGATATGGAGAACGTTCAGGGAAGTTCGACAGGTTGGAAGGCGATTATGATCTGATTACTGCCATTGAGCTTATTGATCAGAATCCTATTGGCCGCTCATCACGTTCGAACCCGGCTACTTATGTAAAAGCATTTGATGATATCCGCAGCCTGTTTGCCGAGCAGCAGCTGGCAAAAGTGCGCGGATACAAGCCCGGTTTCTTTTCTTTTAATGTGGAAGGCGGCCGCTGCGAAGAATGTGAAGGCGAAGGCATTGTTACCGTTGAAATGCAGTTTATGGCTGATCTTCACCTCACCTGCGACAGTTGCAAAGGAAAACGTTACAAGGAGGAAGTGCTTGATGTAAAATACCACGACAAGACCATTTCGGATATCCTTGACCTGACTATTGAACAGGCCATAGGATTTTTCACCTCGCCGGCTGAAAAAAATGCTAACGCAGCACGCGTAGCCGCCAAGTTGCAACCCCTGGCAGATGTTGGATTAGGCTACCTTAAACTCGGTCAGTCGTCCGATACGTTTTCGGGTGGTGAAGCACAGCGGATAAAGCTGGCTTCATTTTTAACCAAAGGCACCAACGACGCTCCTACCCTCTTTATTTTCGACGAACCTACCACCGGACTGCACATGCACGACATCAGCCGGTTACTGGGAGCATTCAATGCCTTGCTGGCAAAAGGACACAGCGTGATCGTGATTGAACACAACCTGGATGTTATTAAAACAGCTGACTGGGTGATTGACCTTGGGCCGGAAGGCGGCGAGCAAGGGGGATACGTGCTGTTTGCCGGAACGCCCGAAGATTTGCTTAAAATTGAGAAATCGCATACTGCAATGTTCCTCAGGCAT
Source organism: Bacteroidales bacterium UBA4417 (assembly GCA_002389705.1). Classification (GTDB taxonomy): domain Bacteria; phylum Bacteroidota; class Bacteroidia; order Bacteroidales; family UBA4417; genus UBA4417. The sequence goes on along the minus strand of DGQJ01000055.1, from coordinate 125 downwards.
AAGATGTAACGCCAGATCAAGAATCACAGAAAACATCTCACTTCGCACATCCCACATCTAACATTAAATTGCTGATTGTGGAAAGCACTCAAATCTTGATATAATTCCTGTAACCGGTTTCAATG
>DGQJ01000250.1 GCA_002389705.1 Bacteroidales bacterium UBA4417 | reverse complement strand
TACCTCGAGCTCATCGATAAACTTGGGCTGAACGATAAGGTTGTACTTCGCACCGAGTTTATCGAAAACAGCGAGATTGTTTATTATTTCTGCGCTTCTGATATTGTAGCCCAGCCTTATCGGGATGCTACGCAAAGCGGAGTTACGCAAATAGCTTATCATTTCGAAAAGCCGATGCTGACCACCAATGTTGGAGGGTTATCCGAAATGGTGCCCGATGGTAAAGTCGGCTACGTGGTTTCACCTGAGGTGGATGAAATAAGTGAAGCTTTACTACGTTTTTTCAATGAAAACAAACGGGAGGAATTCAGCGCGAACGCAGCGATAGAGAAAAAACGATTCAGCTGGGAGTTACTCCTCGACCGGATTGAAACCGTCGCTTTTGGGAAAGACGACATAAAGTCATGAAAAATAACTATTTAGAAATTAATTTTGGTTGATCTGAAACTGATTAGGTATAATCCCTTTTCGTTGCTTAATAACAAATAACATCAATTCAATGCTGATCAGAAGTAAAGCGCCTTTACGATTAGGACTGGCAGGAGGTGGTACCGATGTATCACCTTACTCCGACTTGTTTGGAGGCGGAATTCTGAACGCAACAATAAATCTTTACGCCTATGCCAGCATTGAGCCCACCGATAACGGAACTGTTGTTTTCGGAACCGCGGATGGGAGCCAGGTGAAAGCATTTTCTTCAAAAGCACAGGTTAAACCCGAAGGAATTTTTGATATTCATGCCGGGATTTATAACCGGGTCAGGAAAATGTTTACGGGTAAAGAACTATCTTTCAGGCTCATCACATCGGTGGATGCACCTCAGCAATCAGGTTTGGGAACCTCATCAACCCTGGCGGTTGCTATACTTGGCGCCTTTGTTGAATGGTTAAAACTCCCGCTGGGTGAATACGATATTGCCCAACTGGCTTACGAAATAGAGCGCTTCGACCTGGGGATGGCTGGAGGAAAGCAGGATCAGTATTCAGCTACTTTTGGCGGCATAAATTTTATGGAATTTTACAAGGACAAAGTCATTGTAAACCCCTTGAGAATCAAAGACTCTTACCTGGATGAGCTCTCTCATAACCTTGTGCTGTATTACACCGATTCAAGCCGCCTTTCGTCGCAGATTATCAGTAAACAGCAGCAAAATGTACTAAACCAGGATGAGAAAGCTATTGAGGCCATGCACCAGCTTAAAAAGCAGGCTGTTATGATGAAAGAATCATTGCTTAAGGGCGACCTCGACGAGATTGGGAAAATACTCGATTTTGGATGGAACTTTAAAAAACAGATGGCCGAAGGAATAACCAATCCGGCTATTGACCAGCTATACCAGGCAGCCCTTGGCAGTGGTGCTACGGGGGGCAAAATATCAGGGGCCGGTGGCGGCGGATATATGTTTTTTTATTGTCCCGGCAATACACGCTACCAGGTAATTGAATCGCTGAAACAATTCGGCGGGCATGCCGAAAGATATGAATTCACCTCAACCGGACTGGTTAGCAGGACTTTATAATGTTTACTAAAACTTTAACAGATACGAATACAAATGGAAGCAAAAATAAAATCAGTTATACAATCATCCATTGATTTAAAAACCAAAGTACTTGGAGACCCGAATTTAATTGAAACCGTTCAGCAAATTGTAAACGAAATTGTACGTTGCTACGAAAATGGTGGTAAAGTGCTGTTTTGTGGAAATGGGGGCAGCGCTGCTGATGCACAACACCTGGCAGCTGAACTTTCGGGCAGGTTTTACTTCGACAGGCACCCGCTTTTTGCCGAGGCACTGCATGTAAATTCATCCTATATTACCGCTGTAGCTAATGATTACGGCTTCGACGAAGTGTTTGCCCGCCTGGTTATGGCTATGGGGAGTAAGGACGATGTGCTGGTAGGATTGACCACATCGGGTAATTCGGTGAATATTCTGCGTGCATTTACCGAAGCAAATTCACTAGGTATGATTACTGTAGGATTCACCGGTGAAACCGGCGGGCAATTGGCTGAAAAATGTACCTACCTGCTCAACATTCCAACCACCGACACGCCCCGCATACAGGAAGTACACATCATGCTCGGGCATATTATTTGCGAGCTGGTTGAAGAAAAGCTCTTCAAAGAGTAAGGACAATATGATAACCAACGAAGCAATTGTGCTTGCCGGTGGATTGGGAACCCGCTTAGCCGAAGTATTGCCCGAAACCCCCAAATGCATGGCACTGATCGGTGAAAAGCCCTTCCTGGCTTATGTACTGGATTACCTGGCTGCATCCGGTATTTCGAAAGTAATACTTTCGGTAGGTTATCGTAATGATCAGGTTATAAGCTATTTTGTACAAACGTACAAATCAATTGAACTGGTGTATGCCATCGAAACCGAACCCCTCGGAACCGGTGGTGCAGTAAAATCGGCACTCGAGTACACCAACCTCGACGAAATATTTGTGTTGAACGGCGACACTTATTTTGCACCCGACCTGATGGAAATGGAACAGAAACATATTGAAAATTCGGCTGATGTAACCATAGCTGTTAAACAGTTTGAGGACACATCGCGTTACGGCCGGGTAGTAACCAATACCAGCGGCCGCATTACCGGTTTTAAGGAAAAACAACCTGAGGCTGGCAATGGCTGGATAAACGGCGGAATATATTTGCTGAAACGCAGTATTATTGATTCCATCAATGAGCAAAAATTTTCGCTGGAAAATGAAGTTTTCAGGAAACAGTGCGCAAGTTTCAGGTTGCAGGCTTTTTATACAGATGCCTTCTTCCTGGATATTGGTGTTCCCACCGACCTGGAAAAAGCACAAACATTGATTCCGGCACAAAACAAGGTGAAATGAAAAAGCTGGTGATAGACAAAGGATGGACCTTGTTCCTCGACCGCGATGGCGTAATTAACAAACGCCTGCCCGACGATTATGTGAAACATCCTGATGAATTTGAACTGATTCCCGGAGTAGCAGAAGCCCTTACGATATTTGCCGGTATTTTCGAAACCATTGTTGTTATTACCAACCAGCAGGGAATAGGGCGCGGGCTGATGACAGAAAACGATCTGAAACGGGTTCATGAAAAAATGATGGCTGCCATTTCGGGCGACGGAGGCAGAATTGATGCCGTTTTTCACAGCCCCGATCTGAAAAACACAAACAGTTTTACGCGAAAGCCTGCCGTTGGCCTGGGAATAAAGGCAAGAAAACAATTTCCATCAATCAGGTTCATTAAAAGCATGATGGCCGGTGATACTTATAATGATATACTTTTTGGCCATCGGCTGGGCATGAAAACCGTGCTTATAGGCGATGATAAAGAAGCGGCATTAAAGTCGATCGACATGCTGGATTATACTTTTCCCGACCTGTTATCATTAGCAACTTATCTAAGGAATTCATCTAAATAGAATTTGCAGATTGTTGCCACAATGTACTGTTAAATAACCTTTTAATAAACGGAACACTTTGACTCCATCACTCATATTCCTCAGTTTTTTAGCCTACACAGTTTTATTGTTCGTGGTTACCTGGATAACCACACGTAAGGCCAACAGCGAATCCTTTTTTATTGGCAACAAATCATCACCCTGGTATGTGGTTGCTTATGGAATGATAGGCGCTTCGCTTTCGGGAGTTACATTTATGTCGGTGCCGGGTTATGTTGGTTCAACCCAATTCAGTTACATGCTGGTTGTGGTGGGTTACCTGTTTGGATACACCGTGATTGCTACAGTTCTGATGCCGTTGTATTACAGGCTGAATCTTACTTCCATCTATACCTACCTCGAACAACGTTTTGGATTCTGGTCGTATAAATCAGGGGCATTTTTCTTCCTGCTTTCGCGAACCATAGGGGCTTCGTTCCGGATGTTCCTGGTTGTAAATGTTTTACAGGTATTTGTATTTGATGCCTGGAATATTCCCTTTTTTGTAACCGTCAGCATTTTTATAGCGCTGATAATTCTCTATACCCTCAAAGGCGGTATAAAAACCATAATCTGGACCGATACCCTGCAAACCACCTTCATGCTGCTGGCAGTTGGACTTTCTATTTACCTGATCAGCAAGGACCTTCATTTCGACTTAAAACATTTGTTTTCAACAGTTTGGGAGAGTGATTATTCTAAAGTTGTGGTTACCGACTGGCATAGCAAGCAGTTTTTCCTGAAGCAGATTATCAGCGGGGCGTTTATAGCCATTGTAATGACAGGCCTCGACCAGGAAATGATGCAGAAAAACCTCAGCTGCCGGAATATATGCGAAGCACAGAAAAACATGTTTACTTTCAGCATAGTTCTTGTATTTGTAAACCTGATGTTCCTTTTCCTGGGTGCTGTTTTGTACATCTATTCATCAACACACGGAATTGAATTACCCACACGCACCGATGATCTTTTCCCTATGATTGCCATAAAATATCTGGGCCCCCTGGCTGGTCTTGTATTTATAATCGGTTTAATTTCAGCGGCCTATCCCAGTGCCGATGGCGCACTTACCTCGCTTACCACATCCTTTTCGATTGATATACTTGGCTTAAACAAACGCACCGATCTTACTGAGGAACAAAAAAAACGCCTGCGTTATAAGGTACACATTGCTTTTGCGCTGCTGCTGCTGCTGGTAATTGTACTTTTCAGGGCAATTAACGACAGGGCTGTGATTGACAAGCTCTTCACTGTGGCAGGTTATACTTACGGGCCGTTGCTGGGTATGTATGCCTTCGGACTTTTCACCCGGCTGCAGGTAAAAGATAAATACGTTCCATGGGTTGCGGTGAGTTCACCGGTTTTATGTTTTTTGCTGAGCGAATATTCAAAAGTGCTTTTATTCGGTTACGTATTTGGTTTCGAGTTACTTATAGTGAACGGACTGTTTACTTTTATCGGGCTGTTTGCGATCAGGATCAGGAAGTAATCCCGCGAAAGTAAATTTGTAAAAAAACAACACAGGAGCCTGCACCCGCATTGATAATTGGGTATTTTTGCCGAAAAGAAACTTAATCAGCAATATGTATGTCGAACATCCGGTTTAAAGCCCTCGAATTAGCCATATCGCGCCCCAAGCGCTCTATCGAAATGCATGGCAAAGTATCCGATTATTTTGGTGATAACACTTTTAACCAGGCTGTTATGCGCCAGTACCTTTCGAAAGAAGCATTCCAGCAATTGCAGAATGTTATTAACAAAGGCGAAAAAATTGACAGGCGCATTGCCGACCAGGTTGCAACTGCCATAAAATCGTGGGCTATTTCGAAAGGCGCCACCCATTACACCCACTGGTTTCATCCTTTAACCGGTGCAACAGCCGAAAAACATGATTCATTCCTTTCGCCAACAACCGAAGGCAGGGCCATTGAACATTTTGGTGCCGGTGAACTGATACAGCAGGAACCCGATGCCTCAAGCTTCCCAAGCGGTGGCATCCGTAACACCTTCGAGGCACGCGGTTACACGGCATGGGACCCGACTTCCACAGCCTTCATTATGGACGACACCCTGTGTATTCCAACCATTTTTATATCCTACACCGGCGAAGCACTCGACTATAAAACACCCATGCTCAAAGCGCTGCATTCGCTCGATAAGGAAGCCACAGCGGTATGCAGGTATTTCGATCGCAATATTTCGAAGGTGGTTGCCACCCTGGGCTGGGAACAGGAATACTTCCTGGTTGATACCGCTATTTATCATGCCAGGCCCGATATGGCCTTGAGTGGCCGTACCTTGTTTGGTCATGCTTCGGCAAAGGATCAGCAACTTTCTGATCACTATTTTGGTACTATTCCCGAGAGTGTGATGGATTTTATGCGTGAGTTCGAGTTCGAAGCCCACAGGCTGGGAATTCCGGTTAAGACACGCCACAACGAAGTTGCCCCCAGTCAGTACGAATGCGCACCGGTATTTGAAGAAGCTAACATAGCTGTCGACCATAACCAGCTGCTGATGCACATTCTCGAAAAAGTAGCCAAACGCCACCATCTCACCCTGCTGTTGCACGAAAAACCCTACCAGGGCATCAATGGCTCAGGAAAACACAATAACTGGTCGCTTATGACCAATACGGGCGAGAACCTGCTTTCGCCGGGCAAAACACCAAAAGCAAATCTTCGTTTTTTGACCTTCCTTGTAAATATCATCAAAGCTGTTGATACACATTCGGGACTTATCCGTTCGGTGGTTGCTTCGGCAGGTAACGATCTCAGGCTTGGAGCACACGAAGCTCCACCAGCGATTATGTCGGTGTTTATTGGTTCGCAGCTATCGCAGATGCTCGATGAGATTGAAAAAAGCGGCGCAAACGTTAACCCTTCCGAAGACACTATTGAAGAATTTTCAGTAAACCTTCCTAAAATACCCGAAATTTTCCTCGACAATACTGATCGGAACCGTACTTCGCCATTTGCGTTTACCGGCAATAAATTTGAGTTCAGGGCAGTAGGCTCATCAGCAAATTGTGCGAAGCCTATGATCGCATTAAACCTGGCGCTGGCCGAACAACTGCGTGTTTTCAGAAAAGAAGTCGACGCCCAGGTCGAAAAAGGCGAAAATAAAGAAGATACAATTTACAAAATCCTCAGGAGATATATCAAGGAATCAAAACGCATCAGGTTCGAAGGTAACAGCTATGGCGACGAATGGATTGAGGAAGCTGCCAAACGCGGATTATCCAATGTTGCTTCCACGCCTGATGCCTTGAAGATAATGACCAATGAAGAAGTGATCCGCATGTTCGAATCGCATGATGTGCTTAGCAAGCGCGAAGTGCTGGCGCGATACGAGATTGACCTCGAAAATTACATCAAGAAAATACAGATCGAATCGAGGATTATTGGTGATCTTTCGCATAACCACATCATCCCCACGGCAATACGTTACCAGAATACCTTGGTTGAAAATGTAAAAGGGCTGAAAGAAGTACTTGATATCAAGACTTTTGTCAAACTATCAAATAGCCAGATGCAGAATATCAAGGAAATTTCGGAACATATTTCAATAGTTCGCCAGCTTGTAGCCGATATGATCGATAAACGTAAAATTGCTAATAAAGTTGACGATACTGCCGAAAAGGCCAGGCTTTACAACCAGGAGGTACTTCCATTTTTCGAAAAAATCAGGTATCATGTCGACAAGCTCGAATTGCTGGTGGATGACGANNCCTGAACAGGGGTTATTTTAGGTTTTAGCACTGCATAATACAGTTTTTCAATCAGTTACTATCGGATTATTCGGATTTTGGGATATAACCGGAAAGCAGGTTATGCGCAAACTACCATTTGACGAATTAAGCCTAATGTTAACAATTTAAAAAACAACCAGATGTTTTGCNNTATCCTGTCTGGATTTCTTTGCTTTACTATTTTCGGGGTACATGCCCAGATCAATGTAAGCAAAATCGGTACCGAAGGCATTCCGGCAACAGCCGAAGGTTTGTTTTATTCGCTACCACTCACTGTTATTCAGGTTAATGTGGTGGTTAATAAAGTTCAGAAAATTAAAGGACCTTATGCCGAGTATGCAGATCAGATGTTGGGGCTATCGCAGGTAACGCTTGCAAATAGTACGGAATACGAACTTAAGGACATCAGCCTTACCTCCTATAATGAGGCTGATCCGGCACAGTATTATTTCATTCATAAGCCACACAAACAAAAAGACAAAAATGCGCTCGAGTTATTTTTAACTGATGGTGGTATTATTTCTGGAGCCGGAACCTACAGTCCTTCCAAAAGTGGTCGTACCGAACAATTGATAGAACTTTCGGATTCGCGTGTAAGCCTGCCCGAAGTGGCAAACCCCAATGTGCTCGAACGAATGGACACCGTTGTAAAAAGGATCAGCCTCGATTCGACTATCATCGAACAGAAGTTTTTCAGGAAAACGTCAGCTGCAAAAACCACCGAACAAAAGGCCCGTGAAGCCGCAGAATTTATCCTGAAACTCGATGAAAGCATGTACAACCTTATTAATGGTTACCAGGAAGTTAACTACGAAAAAGGTACCATGGAGTTTATGTACAACCAGATGAACACTATGAAACAGGATTACCTCGATTTATTCAAAGGAATTACCCATACTTCCACATCGACATATACATTCTACTATATTCCCGACAAAAATAATCTGACCGAAACCCTTTGTCATTTTTCTACAGCCAAGGGCATACTCCCTAAAAATGCAACAACAGGTGACCTAATCCAGATGCAGGCTGCGAGTTTGAATAAAACCATTGTACTGAAGCCCGAAACGGATAAAATGCTCCAGGCGCAGCGCGATGCACATGGATTGTATTACCGGATTCCTGATAAAGCAAATATTGCGCTTAAAATCGGAGGCCAGGTTAAAATTGAAACACAATTTGTCATAAACCAATTCGGGGTTATAACTCTGCTACCAGCCAGCAGCTTCAGAAATTTAAGCATTGATAACAATACCGGCAGCCTCAGGCACGTTGTTCTGGAATAAACTACACGTACATTTAATAATACTCACTCATACTTCAGGATGAAATTTAAAGAAATATTAATCAAAGCAATGCGCATTTCGCTGATTCCCAGCATTGAATGGAAGGTAATACGGGGTGAACAGGAAACGCCAAAAGAGCTGATGTGGCATTTTGCTTTTCCTATTATTTTATTCAGTGCCGTGGGGCGCGACATAGGATTATTTTTTGTGGCAAAAGAGGTACTCGGGTATTCGTTAAACCTGGCTGTTTTATTGGTTTTTAATCTCGTATCGTGGGTGGTTATTCCGTACCTGCTCATTATTTTTGCAAGTTACATGCTCAATCTAACGCTTCCCAGGCTGGGAATTGAAACCGATTACATGCGTTTGCTTAAATTGGTTGTGTACACTTTTACTCCGCTTTTTATAGTTACATTTTTTGTGTACCTGCATCCGTTGCTAAGGATACTCATACCCATAGGGATTTATGTTTTTATTGCCTACACGTTGTATGTATTCTGGTATGGTTTACAGGAGTTATTTGATATCACGCTCGAAAAGAAGCTCCGGTTTATTGTGATAACCATAGCGGTTGGTTTTGTAATTATTTTCCTGGCACAGCACATCTACGGCCTGTTGTTAGGCTGGGTGATGCCCGGAATGGAAGCTTATGTAAAATAATTTCAGATTTGCGCTTTACGGAGTTTTACCAAACCCGCCAGAAGTTCATCCATGAGTTCAAGACGGAGCATATTGGCTCCGTCAGATTTAGCTTTTGATGGATTCGGATGTGTTTCCATAAACAGGCCTTCAACACCCGAGGCAATTCCTAATCTGGCCATCAGTGGAATAAGATCGGGGCGTCCGCCGGTTACGCCTGCCGGCTGGTTAGGCTGTTGCAGCGAATGGGTAACATCAAGAATAACCGGTACCCCGGCTTGCTGCATAACAGGGATATTGCGGAAATCAACCACCAGGTCGGTATAGCCAAAAGTAGTTCCCCGTTCGGTAAGCATAACTTTATGATTGCCTGTTTCCCTCACTTTTTCTACTGCAAAATGCATAGCATCGCCCGAAGCAAACTGGCCTTTTTTTATATTAACCACTTTACCGGTTTCGCCAGCAGCTACCAGTATATCGCTCTGGCGGCAGAGGAAAGCTGGTATCTGAAGAACATCAATATATTGTGCAGCCATACGTGCATCACTTTCGCTGTGAATATCACTTACAACCGGTACCCCGAATTTTTGCCTGATTCCTGCTAAAACCTCAAGGGCTTTTTCGTCGCCAATGCCGGTAAACGATGAACTTTTTGAGCGGTTTGCTTTTCGGTACGAAGCTTTGAAAACAAACGGGATTTCATACTTGTCGCATAAATCGGCCAAAATCCGGGCAATTTCAACCGGGCTTTCAGTATCTTCNNGGAATTTCGTTGATGATATTCATGGATGGTATTATTTTAGGGTTGATGAATTTAACTCAGTATCCGTATTTATCGCCCCAGTTCCTCCGAAGTTTCTCGCGGGCTTCATTTTCACGTGGATTATGGCCAGGTTCAAAAAACTTTCGTCCTTTTAGTTTTTCGGGCAAAAATTCAATGTTTACAAAGTTGCCATCGTATTGGTGGGCATATTTATAATCTTTGCCGTAACCCATATTCTTCATCAGGCGCGTAGGAGCATTGCGAAGGTGCAAAGGTACCGGGAGGTCGCCCAGTTGCTGAACGGCTGCCATAGCGCTTTCAATGGCCATATACGAGGCATTACTCTTGGCAGAGCAAGCAAGGTAAACAGCGGTTTGTGATAAAATAATCCGGCCTTCGGGAACACCGATCTTATTTACAGCATCAAAACAATTGTTTGCAAGTACCAGGGCAGTGGGGTTTGCATTACCGATGTCTTCGGAAGCCAGAATTACCATCCGACGGGCAATAAAAAGCGGATCTTCGCCTGCAGTCAGCATACGTGCAAGCCAATACACGGCTCCATTCGGATCGCTGCCACGCATTGATTTTATAAAAGCCGAAATTACATCGTAATGCATTTCGCCCGATTTATCGTACAGCGCCAGGTTTTGTTGAATAATAGATAGCGTATTCTCGTTAGTGATAACCATTTCCTGGCCCGACGAAAGCAGGGACGAAACAATTATATCGATAGCATTCAGCAATTTACGTGCATCACCCCCCGAAATCCGGATTAAGGCTTCATGCTCCTGTATGGCGATTTTAAAGCCATGAATACCGGACAAAGTATCAATGGCCCGTTGCATAATAACCAGCAGATCATCTTCTTCAAGCGGTTTAAGCACATAAACCTGGCAACGCGAAAGCAAAGGCGAAATCACTTCGAAAGAAGGATTTTCGGTAGTAGCTCCAACCAGGATTACAGTTCCTCTTTCGACGGCACCCAGCAGCGAATCCTGCTGCGATTTGCTGAACCTGTGGATTTCATCAATAAAAAGAATGGGTTGCGATGCATCCTTACCTGCCTTTTCAATTACTTCCCTAACATCCTTAACACCTGAATTAATTGCACTGAGTGTATAAAATTGCCTTCCCGTAGCATTAGCCAGTATCAGTGCAAGGGTAGTTTTACCTACACCCGGCGGTCCCCAGAAAATCATTGAATGTACAGCACCTCCGTCAATCATTCTTCTGAATGCGGTTCCTTCAGCCATCAGGTGAGCTTGACCTATATAATCAGCTGCATTTTTAGGTCGGAGAATTTCTGCTAAAGGTATCTGAACATTCATCACAATTGCATTTTTAATTTATTCTGTCATGGTGTTATGCCGGTTTTCAGGGGTATTCTTTTTCATTTTTGCCAAACTCGAAAATCTTTCAACACCATTAGGGATAGAAGTGTTTTCGAGCCCATCGAGTGAGGAAGAAAGTGCCTGCCTTTCGAAAGCCCTTTGTTCAGGATAAATAATAATAAAGTTTTTGTTTCCAAAAAATTTTGCCAGGTCCCTGGGCATATTTTCGAAATAATGCGTGTACGAAAGCGTCCGGCGCCTGGCTGCAATTACAACGTAGAGGTCATTGGTTGTAATTCCGGGGGCCTGATCGATAATAGGATGAGCAGAAACCCTGGGCTGATACTCAATTTCCAGGGTAGTAATTTCGGTATTGTAATAATCCCGGATTTTTGACAAGGATTTTTCATCGCCGGAAAAATGCAGTTTCGAACTGGTCCTCAAAGCAATAGTTTTAAGCATTGCAAGCCACGCGTTAAACCCGGCTTCACCATGTGCATTTTTCGGGACTTCAACGAGAATACGTTTAATGGTGTTGATAGGATTTGATGATTTTACAACCATCACCATCTGCTCGGTGCTGCTGATCAGATTTTCGATTATACTGCCAAAAAAGAAGTTGGTGGTCGTAATTTTGCCATTCCATCCCAACACAACTTTGTTTACCATCAATTCCTTTACGGCTCTTGAAATTCCGTTTGCCACATTCAGATCGACCCTCGAAACAAGCGATAATGGAGTTTCGGCAGCAGCAGCATGCGAAATTGCGGATTCGAACATTTTGTTATTTTTCAGGATCTGTTCTTCGGCAAATGCATCGTCGGGTATTACAGAAAGCATATAAACCGGCTGTTCATCATTTTTTTCGCGTAATAAAATGGCAAAATCAATTAAACCCTCAATGGTTGCAGGGTTTGAAACAGGAACAAGGATACGTTCCGGCAAGTCAGTTTTAGCCGGAATCTTGTCGGCTTCATCAATAGCAAGCTTCCTTCCATAGTGTTCGGTTACAAAAGAACTGATAAAACACGAAACCAGGATAATCATGATAGCGCCATTCAGTACATCGAGACCAATAAGTTTCAGGTTATACCCCACAATTACTACAGCTATAATTGCCGCGGCATGCGAAACGCTCAGCCCGAAAATTACCTGTCGCTCGGAATTGCTGTATCCGTATATTTTTTGCATCACCCAGGCAGCTGCATATTTACTTAAAATTGCTACTATTACCAGTGTACCGGCAAAAATCAATGCACCAAATCCTGTAAATAAAGCAGTAAAATCAACCATCATCCCAACGCTGATCAGGAATATAGGTATAAAAAAGTTGTTCCCAATAAAGGATATCCGGTTCATCAGGGCAGAGGTATGAGGAATAAGGCTGCTGAGAGCCAGACCTGCTAAAAATGAACCAATTATCGGTTCTATTCCAGCCACGCTGGCAAGCAATCCGGATACAAAAAGCATTGCAAGCACAAATACATACTGCGATCCGCTTTCGCCCTCCATGTTTTTGAAAAACCAGGTACTTATTTTTGGTACTCCCCATAAAATCAGGAAAGAAAATGCCGATATGGATAAAATCATTTTAATCCAGAACAACAGGGTAAATGTTCCCTGTGTGGCAGCCGAAATAAAGGCAAGCAAAACCAATACAGCCGTATCCGTAATAATGGTACCACCTATGGTAATCATCACGGATTCACTCCGGGTGATTCCCAGGCGACTGGCGATAGGGTAGGCAATCAAAGTATGGGTAGAGAACATGCTGGCAATCAGCAACGATTCGAGAAAATTATAAGAAAGAAAGAAATGTGCTACAACTAATCCAAAAATCAAGGGAATAAAAAATGTAAGCGAACCAAAAACCATGCTTTTGTTGCGGTTTCTTAAAAAGTCGCGTGAATTAAGTTCAAGCCCTGCCAGAAACATTAGGTAAAGTAATCCGGCAGTGCTCAATAGTTTTATGCTTTCGCCCGACTCAACCAGGTTCATTCCATGCTGGCCTATTACCATACCTGAAACTATAAGCCCGATGATACCGGGAATGCGGAATTTTTTAAATATAATAGGCGCTACAAGGATAATGGTGAGAAGAATAGTAAAAACAATAACCGGCTCTTTAAAAGGAAGGTCAGGTATAAAAGAATACGACATGCTGGTATTGTATTAAAGATGTGCAAAGGTAATCCAATTGAACGAAATAAGCGGCCCGGAAACCAAAACACTTTCTGAAATCGATTTGAAAAAAGAATTCAGAACGAAAACTTTCCAACATTCTTCCACCCATATTTATAACAACTTTATTGTTAGTGCCTTAACTTCAAACAAGATCAAAAATTTAGATAGTTCACCCGGTAACAATATTCGGAAGCCCTTAGACTAAGGTTTTAATGCTGAGCAAGTTTTTGATTACCTAACTGCAAAAGCTACAAAGGTCCACCACTAAATCCATCAGGAATTTAAACAAAATGGACTGTTTTTCGCATTTTTTCTTCTATACAACAGCAATAATTATTGATTATTAACATTTTTTTTAGAATTGTTAATATCTTTTCAATTTTAATATGCATTTTATAAGTCTGATATTCAGCATCATACAAAATATGTTAAAAAAACTTAATTTTTTTTTGAATAATGTTTGAATCATATTATAAAACCTTGTACTTTTGCACCGTTTTTTAATTAAACCTAGATATGAAAAAATTATTTGCAATGTTTGTTGTTGCTGGTATGGTAGCTTTCGTAGCATGCGGACCCAGCGCAGAAGAAAAAGCTGAAAAAGCTCGTCAGGATTCAATAGCTCAGGCTGATTCATTAGCTAATGTAGCTGCAGAACAAGCTCGTATAGCTGACTCAACAGCTAAAGCTGCTTTAGTTGCTGACTCAATCGCTCACGCTGATTCAATCGCTAAAGGTCTTATCAAAGTTAAGAAATAATCTTACCTTGACTGACAAAAAAATTGGAGTGCTTTGCACTCCTTTTTTTTGTCCCTTTGTTTCCTTATCTTTGATTTCTAAATAAAATCAAACCTTCAAGGTTGAATTTCGAGCTACATGAAGTATATAACTACATTTGAATTAAAAGAAAAATTCGATAAAAATGAAAACTTTCAGCTTATC
>DGQJ01000065.1:3553-4065 GCA_002389705.1 Bacteroidales bacterium UBA4417 | reverse complement strand
CATGCCATAAATGACTGCTTCAGTTGTCATACTTCGGGGAGCTATTCGAAAATTTCGTCGGAGTGTTATTCGTGTCATCAGCCCGATTACGAAGCTACTACGAACCCAAACCACAAAACGCTCAATTTTCCAACCAGCTGTAAGGATTGTCATACACTGAACCCCGGCTGGAAACCAGCTGAATACCGCGAACACGATGCCGCCTTGTTCCCGATTTATTCCGGCACCCACAAGGGCGAATGGAACAGCTGTGCCGATTGCCATACCAACCCGGCAAACTATGCGCAGTTTACGTGTATCAACTGCCACGAACACAGCAATAAAACCGAAGTAGATAGCGATCACAATGGCGTAAGTGGCTACATTTACAGCAGTACGAGTTGTTATGCCTGCCACCCTACAGGTTCTTCGGAGGGAAGTTTTGATCACAACAAATCGTCGTTTCCGCTTACAGGAGCGCATACTACCACTGCCTGCACCGATTGCCATACCAATGGCTATGCCGGAACACC
>DGQJ01000065.1:663-3490 GCA_002389705.1 Bacteroidales bacterium UBA4417 | reverse complement strand
CTGCCACAACGGCAATTATACCAACTCGCCGAATACGTGTTTCGGGTGCCACGCAAAAGATTACAACGAAGCAAATAATCCAAATCATATCACATCAAAATTCCCGACCACTTGCGAAGTGTGTCATTCGCAAACGGCCTGGGTGCCCTCAACCTTCAACCACAGTACTATCTATCCGTTAACCGGGACGCATACAACCGTGGCTTGCTCGGCTTGTCATGCCAATGGATATTCGAACACACCCAATACCTGTGCCGGATGCCATCAGAACAATTATAATCAGACTGTAAACCCCAATCACAAAGCCATAGGTATTTCAACAGAATGTGCAACCTGCCATACCACCAATCCGGGATGGGAACCCGCACTTTTCCCCAATCATAATTCGTATTACGTGCTGGCAGGGGCTCATACCTCCAAAACCTGCGCCGATTGCCACAAAGGGAATTATGTAAATACACCCAATACCTGTGCCGGTTGCCATACCGATGATTACAACCAGACCAAAAATCCGAATCATTCCTCTGCACAGTTTCCGAAATCCTGTGCCGATTGCCACTCGCAAAGTACCTGGTCGCCTGCCAACTGGAACCACGATGCCCAGTATTTCCCGATATACTCTGGGAAACACCGCGGCAAGTGGAATATATGTTCGGATTGCCATACCAATGCATCCAATTTTGCAGTATTTACCTGCACAACATCCTGCCATCCGCAGTCGTCGACCAACAACGATCACCAGGGGGTAAATGGCTACAGTTATAACAGTAATGCCTGCTTAACCTGTCACCCAAGGGGTAACTAGTGAAAAAGAAAGGGGAAAGTATTTGAGTGAACGTATAAACAAGGAGATGAGACAATTAACAGCCATATTTATGTTGCTGTTTGCAGGGATAAACCTAATGGGCCAAACCGCTGGCGAGGCTATGCAGGGTGAGGTTTCCTTTATAACTACCCAGCATGTGTACGTTAAGTTTCAGTCGACTGCCGGCATTACAGCCGGCGATACCCTGTTCGTGCTTCAGAATGGAGAACGCCAGCCCGCGCTGATTGTTAAAGACCTTTCCTCTATCTCGTGCGTTTGCTCAGCAATTCCCGGCATTAAAATTTCGGCTGCCGACAAAATTATAGCCGAACCAAAAACAAGTATGCCGTTGAAACAGGAAAAAGTGGACGTGTCGCCGGTTGTGCCGATAGTTGCTGTTGCAGTTGATACCGTTACCCGAAAAGAGAAACCTGAAGAGCGGAAGCAGAATGTGTATGGCCGGATTTCAGTTTCCTCGTATTCCAATTTTTCGAGTGTAGCCGATTTTTCGCAGCGTATGCGCTATACCTTTGCGCTGAATGCAAACAATATAAACGATTCGAAGTTATCGGCCGAAACCTACATTTCGTTTTCTCATAAAATAAACGAATGGGACGTTATAAAGGAAGATATTTTCAATGGTTTAAAGGTCTACAGCCTGTCGCTCAGCTATGCCTTTAATCCTAAAAACAATATCAGTTTCGGCCGCAAAATCAACACACGGATTTCAAACGTTGGCGCTATCGACGGATTACAGTACGAAACCAGGATTAAATCATTTACGGCCGGCGCTTTTGCAGGCACCCGCCCCGATTACGAAAATTACAGCTTTAATGCTGACTTGCTTCAGTATGGCGCTTATGTGAGCCACGATTTTAAAACAGCAACAGGTGATATGCAGAATTCGCTGGCATTTGTTCAGCAAATGAATAACGGGCAGATTGATCGCCGGTTTGCGTACTTTCAGCATTCCAATGCGCTGTTGCGAGGCTTGTATTTTTTTGGTTCGGTAGAAGCTGATTTGTACAGTAAAGTTTTAAACACAACCGATAGTACCTACACAACAGATAATTCACCCAGCCTTTCGAATGTTTATGTTTCGCTCCGGTACAAGGTGATCAGGCAACTCTCGCTTTCACTTTCGTACAGTGCACGGCAAAATATTATCTATTACGAAACCTATAAAAATATTGTCGAGCAGTTGCTCGATATGGAAGGAACACAAGGGTATATGTTCCAGGCAAATTATCGGCCGGGCAAAAACATTTCCCTGGGTGCAAATGCAGGTTACCGTTTCAGCAAGCAGGATCCCCGGCCAACCAAAAACCTTTACAGCTATATTACATACAGCAATGTGCCCTGGCTTCATGCTTCCGCAACCTTATCGGCTACTTTGATGGAAACGTCCTACACTGCCGGGCAGATATATAGCCTGGGGCTCTCTCGCGACCTGCTGCCCGGTAAATTGTATGGTGGTTTGACCTATCGCTTTGTAAATTACAACTTTGTAAATAATGAGGACCCGCTAACCCAGCATATGGGTGAAGTGAACCTGACCTGGCGGGTTATGAAAAAACTCCTCTGTTCGCTCAATTATGAAGGAACCTTCGAATCGCAGCGAAACTATAACCGGGTGTATATTAACCTTACACAGCGGTTCTGACACTGGATTGTAAGTGTAAAGGCTGCTTCCCAGCAAGGATTAGTTTTCTTTGCCATGTGGGTTAACCATTAAAGTGTAACTTTGGCGCCGCCATTCCCTTGATGAATGCTTTGCCTTAGCGGAGTCAAATGAAATCCAGTTTTTTCAGTTACGTATTGACCAATGTTTGCCAAAAAATGCCTGTTGTTTTCTGCAATTTTATTATCAGTAACAGTACTTTGGGCTGCTGGCGCTGATTCCATTCGATATCCGGAACTGAATAAGTCATATCTGAAATCGTATTGGTACGATGGAAAAGCCTTTGTGGTTTCGCCGGTAAAATGGGAAGCCAGGCAGTGGCTGGGGTTTGGAGTGGTAAC
>DGQJ01000065.1:0-577 GCA_002389705.1 Bacteroidales bacterium UBA4417 | reverse complement strand
GCGGTGAAGCAGCTTACACACCGGCATCGTCCTTACCAGGACGATATACCCGATCATGCAAACTGGGATGGTCCGTTCAGCGATATCCATTACAACAGTTTCCCATCCGGCCATTCGACCGCGGCATTCAGTATGGCTACGGTTTTTGCCATGGAATACCGCAGCACGATATGGGTGCCTGCTTTGGCATATACACTGGCGACAGGTACTGCAGTTTCGAGGCTTTACGACAATAAACACTGGGTGTCTGACGTAGTAATAGGGCCAGCACTGGGATTTGTTACGGGTCGTTTCATGTGGAAACAAAGCCAGGGGAACCAAAAAAAGGTGGTGGTTTTGCCCTCGGCGGGCGTCAATTCAGCTTCGCTTACATTTATTATCGCGATTGCTGAACCATAGCTGATTAAATTTTGTTTCAAGGGGGTGTAAGTTTAAATGCTGCAGTTTAAGGTATGCATTTTACTCTATCCTGTTTTACGAACCGTTTATGAGGATTTTTTTTATCTGTCTGGGCATTGTTTGCGTGTTACTGGCAGCTTTGGGTGTTTTAATTCCCGGCTTGCCCGCAACGCCATTC
>DGQJ01000121.1 GCA_002389705.1 Bacteroidales bacterium UBA4417 | reverse complement strand
GCAGCAATTATAAATACTGGTTTTAAGGCAACTGTTATTGCATGGGAAAGTGCATAAAGACTGTTTTTTACTACGATAAGTCATTGTAATTTTTATAATTATGTAAGTTCCGGGTTCAATGGATGGCCTGTGTTTTCCCAGATATCCTAATTTGAGTTGAAAAATCAGTACTCACAGCCAGGTCACAGACAGTACTTATGCTATTCCACTCAAATCGATTTGAAATAGGGCTAAACTGCTGGCTGGTTGACAAAATAGTTATTAACAGCCAGGCTGTTAGCAAAAAAAAAGTAAAATAAATAACATTAAAAGTAAAATGTGTGTTCGTTGCGATAAAATTTTGTATAATTTTGCATCAAATTAACCTCCTAAAACAAACAACACATGAAAAAACTGTTCTTCTTACTTGCAATCGCAGGTCTCGCATCATTCGCAGCTTGCAAATCAGGCGAAACTAAATCAGAAGCTACTGCTGATACCACTCAGGTTCAGGCTGCTACAACTGATACAGCCGTTGCCGCTCCTGCTGCTACTGATACTACTGTTAAAAAGTAATTTTTCCAGCTTTGCTGGCTTACATCAAATTAAAAGGAATCCTTTGGGTTCCTTTTTTTTGTCTTTCGAATTTTCATTTTTTAATTTACTGATATGATTGTTCCCAGAAATATTTAGTTCAAAAATTATCTCATCCTGTTCCATTAATGTAATATTTTCTTATTTTTATAGGTATTATTAAAATGCTTGATTTCAAGATAGAATTATTTATTGTGTTGTAATTCAACTACATTTAACACCTAACCCATCCTGAATATGTTTAAACACCTGCTTTGTTTCGCATTACTGGGCGTAATATTATTGTCGTGCAGTAAGTATAATTCAGTTAAAGTTACCAAAACCAATTTTGAAGATGAAGTTCTTCGCACTCAAAATCTGGTGTTTACATTTAACAAAACGTTGATTTCCGATTCCGGACTCGTGAATAAATGGGATACAACCCAATACATCAGGTTCGAACCAGCCATACCGGGACGGTTTATGTGGACAGGGAAATCGGAACTTACCTTTTCTCCGGAGGTTGCACTGCTTCCAGCCACTGCATACAAAGCGCATTTTAACAGTAATTTACTTAAATTTTCAGCAACCAAGTTTACTGTCGACGATGATCCTGTATTATTTCATACCCCGTTTTTAAAGATTAATACCATCAATACGTATTGGTCGCTGAGTGAAGAACTTGCAAGCCAGGTGGAGGTCCGTTGCCAGCTTATACTCAATAACCCGGTGTCGCCTTCAAAGTTGAGACCTTTACTGAAAGTACTGGTTGGTGGTGCTGCTACAGATTATCGCATAGTTACGCAAAATGATGCCGAAACTATCGAAATTGCTTTTCCGTACAACAGCCAGGATCCAGGATCCGAAGCAAAAGGTGAAATAATTATCGAAAAAGGATTGATTTGCAGTGGTGGTAATACTGTTACAACCAACCAGGTAAGTAATGATTTCGTGGTTCCATCGAAGGAAAAGCTAACTATTCAGGGTTTTGAACCTGGCTTCGACCAGGGAAAAGGATATATCGACATCTTTACATCGCAACCTTTGATTGGTGAAGGATTAGGCGCATTTTTGGCAACGGATCCTGCTGTTGATATTCAGCCGGAAATTATACCCAACGGGTTGAGGATTAAAGGTGCATTTTTAGGCGGGCAAAGCTATAACCTATTAATCAAAAAAGGATTGCGTGGTATTTTTGGGCGGGAACTGGAGGATGACTACTCAACATTGGTATCGTTTGCCGATCCACAACCTTATATTTCTTTTACTGAACATAATGCAATCTATCTTTCAACCACAGGGGAGCGTAACCTGGGCATAAACATAGTTAATGTACCGAAGGTAAAGATTTCAGTTTTTAAAATTTTCGAAAACAACATACAGCATTACTTACGGATAGGTAAAAACTGGGATTACAATTATGATGAAGAAACCCAGGAATATAATGATTACTACACATGGATGTTCGATGAGGATTACGGGAAACCCGTAATGAGCCGGGAGATACAAACCCGGTCGTTGCAAAAATCAGGCAACATATCTTTACTTAATCTCGATCTGAATGAACTCAATTTTAATGAGTCGTATAAAGGGCTTTACCTGGTTAGGGTAGAAGCCACTGACCGGAAATATATACAGGATGCGCAATTGCTCTCGCTTTCGGACCTGGGAATGATTGTAAAAGAAGNNTCGATTTTATAAGCTCCAATAACCAGAAGGTTTTTTCTTCTGTTACTGATAATAATGGTGTTGCATTGTTTAAAAATGCAAAGCAGGTTGCTGCCGGGTTCAGATTGTCGATGGTTACAGCCCGTTACGAAAATGATTTCAACTTTGTGCTTTTTGATAAAACACGTGTCGAAACTTCGCGCTTCGATGTGGGTGGCAAGCGCATCGATAATGTGAACTACGATGTGTTTATGTATGGCGACCGCGATTTGTACCGGCCTGGCGATACGGCTCATGTAAACATCATTGTGCGTACAATGCGGTGGGATGTAGTAAAGGATATTCCGTTAAAAATTAAACTCCTGGCTCCAAACGGGCGTGAATATTCAAACCAGCGTTTCCAGTTGAATGGTGCAGGTGCTGCCGAAACACAATTTGTAATTCCGCGCCAGGCTTTAACCGGAACATATGTAATTGAAGCCTATGCCGGAAATGACATACTGCTTGCATCACGCAGGATTTCGGTGGAAGAGTTTGTGCCTGACCGAATAAAGGTAACTTCAAAAACCAATAAGCCGGTCTATCTGCCTGCTGAGGCTATAAATATTGATATTCTTGCCGAGAACCTTTATGGTACACCGGCTGCCGGCCGTCGTTTTGAAACGGAACTGCGACTGAAGCGCAAACAACTCACATCAAAAGTATTGCCCGATTATTCGTTTAATATCGATTCGAAAAACATGCCTGTTCTGGCATCGATCATGCAGCAGGGCACAACCGATTCGGATGGCAAGGCTCTTGTCAATCTGAAATCGGCGGCATACAAAGACATTGGTTTGCTCGAAGGCAAGATTTTTACCACGGTTTTTGACGAAACCGGCAGACCCGTTAACCGGCTGAATGTTATTGAGATTCCTACACAGCAGGTTTATTTCGGCATCAGATATTTTGATACCTGGCTCTCGACCCGACAGGCTGTGAATCTTCAGTTTGCAGCGGTTGATCGCACAGGCAAACCACTGGCAGGAGCGCAGGCCAAAGTAGTGATCCTGAATTATAAATATGAAACGGTAATTGAAAAAGCTTACAATCGCTACAATTATGTTTCGCAGCGTAAGGAAAAAATTGTAATGGAGCGCCTGGTAAATATAAAGGGAACTGGCTCGGCTTTACCTTTTGTGCCAACGCAATCGGGCGAATATGAAGTGCGCATTATGGCCCCGGGCAGTGATAATTATGTTTCGCGTACCTTTTATGCCTATGGATGGGGCGATACCGATTTTTCATCCTTCGAAGTAAGCCGCGAAGGTGAGGTAACTATTACAGCCGATAAACAACTTTATCGTGCCGGCGAAAAAGCAAAACTGCTTTTCAAAGCTCCGTTCGACGGGCAGCTTTTGGTTACAATTGAACAGAATAACGTACTGAGCTACAAATTTATAAATCTGGTTAATAAATCAGCCAGTATGGAACTTTCAGTTTCAAAAGAACATCTGCCGAATATCTATGTTAATGCCACCGCCTTCCGTAAATCAGGCGATATGTCGATTCCTTTAACGGTGGCGCACGGAATCGTTTCACTGAAGGTTGATGACCCAGTGGCCAGGCTGAATGTTGCATTATCGGCTCCCGAGAAATCGAGATCGGGTACCAGGCAGACTTTTACAGTTAAAACTGCGCCCGACGCTGAAGTTACTATTGCTGTGGTTGACGAGGGAATACTCCAGATCACGGATTACAAAACACCCGATCCATACAACTGGTTTTACCAGAAAAGGGCATTGGGCGTTAACTCATTCGACGTGTATGCATTGCTGTTCCCCGAATTGAAACATTCATCGAGTCCTGCCGGTGGCGAAGCTTTTGATCTTTCGCGGCGTATCAATCCGCTTACCGGCGACAGGGTTAAACTTATTTCGAAATGGAGCGGAATACAACATGCCAATGCCGCAGGTGAATGTACTTTTTCCATTTATATTCCTCAGTTTTCAGGGGCGCTCAGGGTAATGGCAATAGCTTATAAAGGACGCCAGTTCGGCTCGGCCGAAAAAATCACTAAAGTTGCCGACCCTGTTATCGTGAGTATGTCACTTCCCAGGTTCCTGAGTCCGGGTGATAATTGCGATGTGGCAGTTTTGATGACAAATACAACTGATAAAGCTTCGGCGGCAACTGTACAACTTTCGGTAACTGGCCCGGCAACCATTGCCGGCAAAAACATGGCCTCGGCAAACCTGAAACCGGGAAGTGAAGCCGTAAGTCTATTTAGTGTAAATGCCGATAAAGGAATTGGTGTTGTTGCAGTTACAGCTACTGTTACAGCGCTGGGACAGAAATTTACGCAAGTAATTGATATCCCTGTGCGTCCCGCCGGAGGATTAACTTTTATTACAGGTTCCGGCACCGTAGCTGCCGGTTCGGCCCAGTCGTTTAAGGCCTCAAGTGATTTGTATCCGCTGGGTATTAAATCGGCTTTGCTCCTCAGCAAGTCGCCGGCTGTACAGTTTGCCAAAAACCTCGATTTCCTGGTCCGTTATCCGTATGGATGCCTCGAACAAACTGTTTCTTGTGCTTTCCCGCAGATTTACTTATCGGATATAACAAGTTTATTCCCAGCATCGGCAGGTCGTAACTTTATTGGGGGCGGCACCGTTGGTTATCATGTTCAGCAGGCGATTTTGAAAATTGAAGCCATGCAGCTGTACAATGGCGGATTTTCGCTGTGGCCACAGGGCGGAAATGCCGATTGGTGGGCATCGGCGTACGCAACGCATTTTCTTATTGAAGCAAAGGAAGCCGGGTACGAGGTAAATAAAAAAGCGTTAGATGGTGCTTTGCGATACCTCGCTCAGAAAGTTAAGGAACGCGAAATGGAAACATACTTCTACACCGAGAACGGGGTGAACAAATCGCGGAATGTCCCCCGCCGCGAAATTCCCTACTCGGCATTCGTGCTGGCTATGGCCGACCAGGCGCCCATTTCGACGATGAACTATTATAAATCGTTGGTTACTGAGCTTACTTCCGAGAGTCGCTACTTGCTGGCTTCCGCTTATATGCTTGCAGGTGATGTAAAAAGTTTCAGAAGCGTGCTGCCCAAAGTTTTTGGTACAGAAAAAGCAATCAGCGAATTTGGCCGGTGCTATGCCTCGTATCTGCGCGACAGGTCGCTGGCGCTGAATGCCTTGCTCGAGGTTGATCCGAACAACCCGCAGGTAAACGAATTATTAAAAGGGATTTCATTGGAGTTGAAGAACAGCAGGTATTATTCAACCCAGGAGAGTGCTTTTGCGCTGCTTGCCATCGGGAAACATGCACGCAAAGCCGCTGCTGCCAATATTACCGGCCAGGTAACGGTGGATGGAAAAAATGTGGGCACATTCAATAATAAAGATCTGCAACTTGCCTTGGGTATTAATAATAAAACTGTATCGATAGCAGCGAAAGGCACTGGTGCTTTGTATTATTATTACGAGATTTCCGGGATAAAACTTACTCCAAATCTTTCGGATAAGGATAACCACCTGAAAGTGCGCCGCCGTTTCCTCGACCGGAACGGGAACACGCTTCATGGAAATTCATTTGGACAGAATGACCTGGTGGTGGTTGAAATAACTGCCCAGAGTGAATCGGGTACCACGGTCGAAAATGTGGCCATTACCGATTTGTTGCCGGCATGTTTCGAAATTGAAAATTCGCGGCTGGTGGCTGAACGGGAGTTGGATTTCATGAAAAATCGTTCAACCGCTGAGTATACGGATATCCGCGACGACCGGATCACCTTCTTTACATCACTTACGGGTACTCCTAAAACTTTCTATTATACCGTAAGGGTGGTAAGTAAAGGAACCTTTGTGATAGGAGGTGTGAGCGCCGATGCCATGTACAATGGCGATTATCATTCCTATTCCGGTAGCGGGAAGATATTTGTAAAATAAGGGGGTGGCTGCTCCGGACTAAAAAAGTGTAACGTTAACCGCGAAAAAAACAGTGCTTTGGTTTTAGTTATTACTTAAGCTTATCAGCTAATACAAGTAAAGTGGATAAAACCCGTAGAGGGATCTTTAAAATAAAAAAACGGCTACTTCTGGGTAGCCGTTTTTTTATAGTGATGCATTTTTAGATGCAACTTATTTGACCTGTGGAATTACAGTTTACGTTTAACTTCTACTTCTTCATATCCTTCGATGATATCACCGATCTTTATGTCGTTGAAGTTGTCGATATTTAAACCGCACTCATACCCGGTAAGTACTTCTTTTACATCATCTTTGAATCGTTTGAGCGAGCCAAGTGATCCCGAATGAACAACGATACCATCGCGGATAACGCGGATGCGGGTGTTACGTGTGATTTTTCCATCCAGTACCATACATCCGGCAATTGCTCCGACTTTCGAATTGCGGAATACTTCGCGCACTTCAACGTTACAAACAATTTTTTCTTCAATTTCCGGTGCAAGCATACCTTCAATAGCAAGCTTGATCTCGTTAATTGCGGTGTAAATGATGGAGTAGAAACGGATATCTATTTCTTCGCGCTCAGCAAGTTTACGGGCACTCATACTCGGGCGTACCTGGAATCCGGCTATGATAGCATTGGATGCCGATGCAAGCAATACATCGCTTTCGGTAATGGCACCCACACTCTTGTGAATTACATTTACCTGAACCTGAGGTGTTGAGAGTTTGAGCAGTGAATCTGATAAGGCTTCAACCGATCCGTCAACATCAGCCTTCACAATAATGTTAAGCTCTTTGAAGTCGCCGATAGCAATACGGCGCCCAATTTCGTCGAGGGTAATATGTTTCTGTGTACGGATACCTTGTTCGCGCTGTAATTGCTGACGTTTTGTAGCGATTTGTTTAGCTTCACGCTCATCAACCATTACTTTGAACTTATCACCTGCCTGTGGAGCACCGGTAAGGCCGAGTAAAAGTACCGGGGCCGACGGGCCAGCCTCTTTAATGGACAAGTTACGCTCGTTGTACATGGCTTTTACCTTACCATACACTGAGCCTGCAAGTATAAAGTCACCTAATTTCAGGGTGCCGTTCTGAACCAGGAGTTTGGCTACGTAGCCACGTCCCTTATCCAGCGATGATTCAATAACGGTTCCTGAAGCCCTGGCTTCGGGATTTGCTTTCAGGTCGAGGAGTTCGGCTTCGAGCAACACTTTGTCGAGCAATTCGGTAACATTTATCCCTTTTTTGGCCGAAATCTCCTGGCTTTGGTACTTTCCACCCCAGTCTTCAACCAGAATATTGAGTTTGGAAAGTTCTTCTTTTATCTTTTCGGGATTTGCCCCGTTTTTATCAATTTTATTGATGGCAAATACCATGGGAACACCTGCAGCCTGTGCATGGTTGATGGCTTCCTTGGTTTGAGGCATCACAGTATCGTCAGCTGCCACAACAATAATTACAATGTCAGTAACCTGGGCTCCACGGGCACGCATAGCAGTAAATGCTTCGTGGCCCGGGGTATCGAGGAAGGTAATTTTGCGTCCATCCTCCAGTTGAACTTCGTAAGCACCGATATGCTGAGTAATACCTCCTGCTTCACCTGCAATAACATTTGCATTACGGATATGGTCGAGAAGTGATGTTTTACCATGATCAACGTGACCCATCACGGTTACAATCGGGTTACGTGGTTTCAGCATTGCCGGATCATCAGCCTCATCAGTATTCTCAATTGCTTCCTGAACTTCGACACTTACAAACTCAACTTTATATCCGAATTCATCGGCAAGTACCGAAATGGTTTCAGCATCAAGGCGTTGGTTAATAGAAACAAACATACCGAGGGTCATACAGGTACCAATGATTTTGGTAACCGGCACATCCATCATCACTGCAAGGTCGTTGGCAGTAACAAATTCGGTAACTTTAAGTACTTTTTTGTCTTCTTCAAGCCTTGCAACTTCTTCCTGCATGTGCTGGCTGATGACATTACGCTTTTCGCGGCGGTATTTCGATGCTTT